>BJFP01000380.1 GCA_014189875.1 Verrucomicrobiota bacterium
CCAGTCACGCTTCCGGACGCCGTTTCCAACGTAGAGCATCGCCATGCGGAGCGGATGCTTCGCCGACTTCGCCGCCAGAGCCGAACGCGGCATCATGGCTTCCAGCCAGGGCAAAGCCAAGGAGACTCCCAGGCCCTTGAGAACAGTTCGACGTGATAGCTGCTGTGTCATCTTTTGGTCTTGTTGTGAATCAGGCTTGAATCCGCTAATTTTGACGCATCCGGAATGGATCGCTCTCCACGATGGCGGTTACCAGCGTGTGGAAGCGATAATCCCCTTTTTCCACCTTCGCAAGAACTTCATCCATGGCAAGGATGTCGTAATACTCGAGCTTCCGGCCTATGGCGTAGGTCAGCGTCTTCTCCGAAAGCGACCGGGCGAAACCCCGCTTTTGTTCGAGCAGGATCTTCTTCAGTTCTTTGACGCCGTTGAATTTCCTTCCGTTGGGCAGTTCGGCTTGCACATCGATCGGTTCCTTTCCGATCGTGTCGCGGTAGCGGCCGATCGCATCGAAGTGCTCGAAGGCGAAGCCGATGGGATCGATCCGGGCATGGCAGGTGGCGCAATCCGCTCGCGCGCGATGCAACTCCACTTGCTGGCGCAGCGACTTCAATCCGGCTTTCGGATCCTCCTTGGTGCCCGCTTCAAGAGGTGGCACATTGGGCGGCGGTGGCGGAGGAGGAGTACCGAGAATCCGGTCGAGGATCCATGCACCCCGTCTCACCAGCGAGGTTCGCGACGGCGTGGAAGTCAACGACAACACACTCGCCTGGGTGAGCAATCCGCCGCGGCTGGCGCCGGTGAGCCTGACGCGAACGAACGGGTATTCGGGAAGCGGATCGCCCGGATTGTCAGGATTCGTGATCTCCCGCCCAGCGCTGTCGCGATAAGGGTTCCCGTTCGTATCGCGAATGTTGTAGTGCTGCCCGAGCTGCCGATTGAGAAACGTGTAGTCGCTATCGACGATTTCCAAAATGCTGCGATTCTCGGACATGAGGGCGTGCAAGAACAGTTGCGTCTCGGTAAGCATCGCGTCCCGTAGCACCGGCCATTTTTTGGAGGAATTCGTGCCGACAGCCTTGAACTCCGGAAAGACTTTGGGATCCGGGTCGAAGGCGCTGAGGGCCTGGAGGTTCAGCCATTGCGTGGCAAAATTCTCGACCAACGCCTTGGACCGCGGGTCGGCAAGCATGCGTTGGACCTGGGCGGGGAGATTCTGGTGAAGCTGCCTCTTCGCCGCCAGCGCGAAGAGTTCAGCGTCTGGCATCGAACTCCAGAGAAAATACGACAGCCGCGAGGCGAGAGCGAAATCGTCAATCGGTTGCGGCCCTGTCCCTTCGGCCGGCGTTTCCGGCTCGACGCGGAAGAGGAAGTGGGGGGAACAGATCGCCGCTCGCATCGCCAGCGCGATTGCCGCTTCCCATGGCCGTTTGGCGGTGTCCGCAGTTTTTAGGATCGTATCAAGATGGGCTTGCGTTCGTTCGGGGCCGAGAAACTCCGTGAGTCGTGCGACGAAAACGCTTCTTTCCTCGAATCGCTTGGAGTCGCGGGTCAGGGACCGCATGTCCTTGAGGACGTCTTCGGGGACCGCCTTGCTTGTGGACAACTTCTTCCAGTCTTCTTCTCTCAGTCGATACTGGCCAACCTGCTCCGCCCTCTTGACGATTTCCATCAGGCGGTCAACTTCCGCCTTGGCGGCCGGTCGGCGATAGGCTCGGCTGGCGAATCGCTCGATCACGTGCCGGGATTTCGCATCTCCTTCCAATTCCTTGGGCGCCGCGAGCAGCGCGGCATGCATGACCGGCATCATCGGGCCGATCAGCGCGAGGTGATACACAATGATCCCGCTCTTGTTTCGTGGGTCCGTCGGATCGGCGTCCTCGGTCAGGAGTGACACACCGATCCGCATTTTGCCCGGATTCAATTGCAGAGGGACGACATGCTCTTCCGCCATGTCGCTGCCAACGCCCTGGAAGACCTCCTTGCCGTTGACCAGCAGAGCGAACTTGGGTGCTTCCTTCCCGACTTTGTATCCTTGTAGGCGTGCAACAACCTTGTAGTCACCTGGATCAACAAGATCCTGGAGATTGGCTTCGAGCGGCCCTTTCTCGCAGTGCAGCCGCCAGCCATCGCCCGGGAGAGCCGGCACGCGCGATTTGCCATCGAGCGGTTGTCCATCGGGGCTGGTCGTGAGCCGCCCTTGATTATCACGTCCCCTGGCAACTCCCGGCTGCAAACCGTGCGTTCCGCCCCGCGATTGTTTCGGGGGAGGGGGCGGTTCGCCAACGACGATCGCCGCCTTCAGAATCGTTTCCGCCGCCGCCAGGTACCCGTCCATATGCACCGGCGAAATCGCGAGGGCGTCGGCCAAATTATCGAATCCCTGGGAGACGTTGTCGCCGGGGAATGTGTCGCCCAGCGGAATGGTGATGCCGAGCAAATCGCGGATGGTGCACTGGTATTCATATTTACTAAGCCGGCGCATCACGACCCGCCCCGGATTACGTCTTCCCGAGCGAGCGAACCTTTCAAAAACCCCCTTCGCCGCTTTCTCGAACTGCTCCAATTCCTGCGGCGACGGTCGAGGCTTGCGCTTGGGCGGCATCTCCCCCGCGCGAACCTTCTCTATAACCGTCAACCACAATCTATGGTCTTTGAGAATCGACTCGTCGTCTTTGAATCGATGCAGCGACAAATCGCCTTTGGGCTCCTTCTCGCCGTGACAACTCACGCAATGCTTCTCGACGAACGGCACGATGACATTCGCGATGTCGGCCGCATCCTGAGCGCGACATGGCTCGCCGACGATGGCTGGAAGCAACGTCAGCGCAAGACCCGCGAGAAGAATTTTCCCCAGATTGATGAGGCTCCTGCACCCCCCGCTGAAATCCCGACGCGCAGAAGACGTCATCAGAAAGGGCTGTGACTCTTCAAAGGTTCGCGGACGGGGTTTTGCAAGAGCCTCTGATTTCAGATTTTTTCATAGGTCTGGCTGCCAATCGATGCCTACAGCCCGCTCAATCTCCCCGTGCTGTCGCCGAAGCTCCCGGTTTTGGTGCCGAAGCGGTCGAGCATGCTCAGCCAGAGGTTGGCGAGCGGCGTTTCTTCGGCGAAGCGGACATGCCGGCCGGGTTGGAGCGAGCCGCCGCCGCGGCCCGCGAGCAGGACCGGCAGGTTGCTCTTGGTGTGGCCGTTGCCGTCGCTGTTGCCCGAGCCGTAGGTGATCATGCAATTGTCCAGCAGCGTCCCTTCGCCCTCCTTCGTTTCCTTCAGCTTGCGAAGGAGGCAGGCGAATTGCTCGAGCATGTGCAGGTTGATCCGGGCGGTGGCGGCGATGTGGTCCGCTTTGTCACCGTGATGAGACACATGGTGGTGGGAATCGTTGATGCCGGCGTAAGGATACGACGCTCCACTAAACTCGTTGGCGAAAACGAAGGTGCAAATGCGGGTCGTGTCGGTCTGAAAAGCGAGGGTCATCAAATCGCCCAGCAGGCGGACATGTTCCGCCCAATTGAACTGAGCTTTCGCATCGGGCACTGCGAAGCCACCAGGCGGCGCGGCAACCGGCATGCGGGCGTTACGTTCGATCCGCTGTTCGATGTCGCGGATGGAGGTGAAGTATTCGTCGAGCTTGCGGCGATCGTTGGCTCCGAGATTTGTTTGCAAACTGCCGGCTTCTTCGCGGATGAAGTCGAGGATGCTGCTCCGTTCGGCTTCACGCTGGGCGCCGGCCCGGCCGGAGTCGGTCGCGAACAAGCGGTCGAAAACATTCCGAGGGTTGGCGATGAGCGGTAACGGCGTGGTGGCGTCGCGCCATGATAGCGATGACATGTATCCTTCAATTGCGCCAGGATCTTCTTTGCCGACCTGCAGGGACGGCAACCGCGTCCGGTCGCCCAGATGATTGGCGGC
>BJFP01000381.1 GCA_014189875.1 Verrucomicrobiota bacterium
CGGAGGCCGGTTGGGTGGTGTTTCAGTTCACTACCCCGCTCTGTGAATCCGGGGGCGAAGATGTTAATAAATTAACAGTCCCGGCGGCGGGGGCAAAGTAGGCGGATTTGCAACCTCGGGCGGGCGGGCGGGTGCAGCGGGTCGGCGGGGTTTGCTCGCATTTTGCGCGCACACATTCTGCATCCGCCATCCCGCCGCCTGCGCCCATCCCGCCGCGCGAGGTTGCAATCCCCGCCTACTTTCCTTGCGGCTTCTTTGGGCCGCAGGCGCAGCCGCCTCCGCAGTCCTTTTTTTTCCGTGCGCGGAGGATCAGGTAGAGCAGCGCGGCGATGACCGCGACTGCTGCGAGGATTTGCTGGGTGGTCGCATTCATCGGAAGCCGAGCAGGTGCCCGCCCTGATAGACGACGAACGCCGCGATCCACGCGAGCGCGGTCATGTAGCCGATTTGGAAAAGCGGCCAGCGCCATGAGTTTGTCTCGCGCCGCACGATCGCGACGGTGCTGAGGCACTGCATCGCGAGCACGTAGAAGACCATGATCGAGAGGCACGTGAGCGGCGTGAAGACGGGCGTGCCGTCCGCGCGCCGCTCGTCGCGCATCTGCGTGCGGAGATCTTCGTTTTCTGCCTCGGCGTCCTCGATGTTGTAAATCTGGCCCATCGTGCTGACGAAAACTTCGCGCGCGGCGAACGATGCCACAAGGCCGATCCCGATTTTCCAATCGTAGCCGAGCGGCGCAATCGCGGGCTCGATCGCTTGGCCCATGCGCCCGCCGATGCTGTGCGAGAGGATTTCCGACGGCGTCGGCTCGGGCGTCGTGGGTTTCGGATAATGCAGCAGTGCCCAGAGGACGATGCTGAGCGCGAGGATCACCGTGCCCGCGCGGCGGATGAAAATCACGGCGCGCTCCCACATGCGCTGCACGATTCCGCGCACGACGGGCGCGCGGTAGGGCGGCAGCTCCAGCAGCAGCATGGGCGTCTCACCGCGCAGGATCGTCTTTTTGAAAAGCCCCGCCATCACGAACGCGGCGACGATGCCGATCAGGTACATGCACAGCATCACGCCCGCCTTGCTCCAGACGTTCGATGAGGGCATGAGCAGCGCGATCATCACGGCGTACACGGGCAGCCGCGCGGAGCACGACATGAGCGGCGCGACGAGGATCGTGACGAAGCGGTCGTTGCGATTTTCAATCGTGCGCGTGGCCATGATGCCGGGGATCGCGCAGGCGAACGAACTGAGCAGTGGCACGAATGATTTCCCGTGCAGCCCGACGCGCGACATCATGCGATCCATGATGAACGCCGCGCGCGCCATGTAGCCGCTGTCCTCGAGCAGCCCGAGGAAGAAGAAGAGGATCAGAATCTGCGGGAGGAAGATCACGACATTGCCGACGCCGCCGATCACGCCGTCCACGATGAGGCTGCGGAGATCTCCGGCGTCCATGTGCGCGCGCACGAGGTTCGCGAGCCAGTCTTTGCCACCGGTGATCCAGTCCATCGGCCATTTTGCGACGACGAAAATGCACACGAACATCAGCGACATCATGCCGATGAATGCGAGCCAGCCCCACAGCTTGTGCGTGAGGATCTGGTCCACATGATCGCTGAATGTGAGCCCGTGCGAATCCTCGCCCTGCCGGTGAATGCACGATGCGCAGACTTCCGAGACCCATGCGTAGCGCGCATCCACCGGCGCGGCGATCGGATCGAGTCCGCTGAGCTTCAGTCGTTCGCGCGCGGTGTGGATTTCCGCGAGCAGCGCGGTGTCGCCTTTTAACTCGGCGGCGAGGCGATCATCTTCGAGCGAAAGCAGCAGCATCGCCTCGGCGCGCACGCTGCCGGCGTGTCCTTTCAAGATGCGCGACAGAGCGGCGACCTCGCGTTCGAGGACGATGGGGAGTTGCGCCTTTTGGTCGGAGGTTTGCAGCGTTGCGCGCGAGAGCGCCTGCTTGAGTTCGATGAGTCCCTGCCCGCGGCTTGCAACCATCGGGATCACCGGCACGCCGAGGCTGTTTTTCAGCGCGAGAAGATCGATCACGAGCCCGCGCTTTTCGGCCACGTCCACCATGTTCAGCGCGACGATGACGGGGATTCCCAGTTCGAGAAATTGCGCGACGAGGTAGAGGTGCCGATCAAGGTTCGACGCGTCGAGCACCGCGATGATCGCATCCGGCCGCGGCGTGCCTGGCACGCGACCGAGCAGGACGTCGCGCGACACCGCCTCGTCCGGCGAACGCACCTGAAGGCTGTAGCTACCCGGAAGATCGAGCAGCTCCATCGCCTCGCCGTGGCTGCCAAAAAAGCGGCCGGTCTTTTTTTCCACGGTCACGCCGGGATAGTTGCCGACCTTTTGCCGCAGGCCGGTGAGCGCGTTGAAAATGGTGCTCTTGCCGGTGTTCGGATTGCCGGCGATGGCGATGCGGCGGAAGACTGGTGCGGGCTCGGTCATGATCCTCAGATTTTAGACGCGCTGCACGCGGATGCCCGCGGCCTCGGCCTTGCGCAGCGAGATGTGCGCGCCGCGGACTTTGAATTCCATCGGGTCGCCCATCGGCGCGAACCGCACGACTTCGATCACCGTGCCGATGGTGAATCCCATTTCCATCACGCGTCCGCGCATCGAACCGGGAACGTCAATCGCGATCACTTTTCCGCGTTGTCCCGGCTGGAGTCCGCTGAGGGGCTCCGCAATCTCTGCGTCATCACTCATGGCCCGTTCAGGCGGCGAAGCGCTCCACTTCGACGTGGTCGCAAAGCTCGCGGCCTAGCGCCAGACGCGTGCCCATGAGCAGGCAAATGACCGCGGCGCCGTCCGCGATTTTCCGCACGACGACGTGGTCGCGGAAGCCAAGTTCACGCAGTCGGACGCAGTGCGGGCAGTCCGGGCAGATGTGCCGGACGCGCAGTTGCTCGCCGCATTTCGCGGTCGAAAGTGTCAGCTTGGGGATGACTGGGAGCATCGGTATGGCTTTTATTACTGCGGATGAGATTCGGTCGCAAGAGGAATTGCGATTGAGTCGCAATTGCTCCTGAACAGAGGAAAAGACCCGCCGGTGCGCACGAGGTTAGGCACTTTGAGGCTGCAGTTTTTTGGAAATAACGGGTCGGTCATCGCATTGAAAAGCAGTGTTGATTTCGACTTCTGAGTCCTAGCGGCAGGCTCTCGGCAGTGCCTTCATCCGGTAACTTTTTCCCGGCCGCCGCAGAGATCTCGTCACCGACCCACTCCCAGCCGCCGCCAGCCGTATTGAAAACGGCGACGCACGCGATCTTCGGGCCCGCGTGGAAGACGCCGAAGAGGCCGCCCATGTGCCCGCAGTGGCAGACCGCCTTGCCGCCGATGCCCGGCATTTCCGTCATCCACATGCCGCCCGCGTACGAGCCGCCGGACGGCGGAGTCTGAAAACGATTGCGCGTCTCCGCACTCACGAGCTTCGGCTCGACGGACGAAACCCACGCGGCGAAGCGCGCAAAATCCGAGAACGAAACGTGGACGCTCGCTGCTGGCGTGAGCGCGGGCGGGAACTGGTTTTCCGGCACGGGCTCCGCAGGCGTGAGTTTTTCACCCTCGCCGCGGTAATGCCCCCACGGCTGGTCAATTTTCCCCAGCGTCGCCGGCGCGCCGAAGCCCGCGGTCTTCAGTCCGAGGGGTGCGAAAATTTTAACACCCATGAGATCCTCGTATCCCGCGTCCGTCGCACGCTCGATGATCGCGCTGAGCAGTCCGTAGCCGGAATTGCTGTATGAATACGTCCCGACCGGATCCGCGAGCACCGTCTTCGCAAAAGTCGCGCGCTGCTCGCGCGGCGAATTGCAGCAGCGGGTGCGCCGATCGAGCGGGGAAGGGGAGGTGAATTCACGGGCGCGGAGCGTGTTCGCGGTGCGACGGGCG
>BJFP01000382.1 GCA_014189875.1 Verrucomicrobiota bacterium
ATTGGAGACAAAGCACACGTCTGGATTGGGGCTCACGCCGAGGCCGACGACCGGAATCACTTTCGATAGCGCCTGCCCCAAGGCGCAATCGACGGTTTGTCCAATGGGGCCCAACTTGCGGTTGTAACATCCGAGCGTGCTATACGAACCGCCGTGGCCCGGGTTGTCGGCGCCCGAGAGTCCTTGGATGACCGTGACGCGGTCCTTATACGGAGCCAATGGCGAGAGCGCCTCGGAAAACTCGTAGTTGCCAAGCGAAACGTCTCCCATTCGATCGACCGCCGCCCGTTGGCCATCACTTCGCAAGCCCCGGGTGTCGCCCACCTGGCTGGCGACCTTCGGAACCGGCTGAATGTGGCTGGGATAAAGACCGTTGCTCTCGATGAGAAAAATAAATCGAGGCGGCGGCGCATCACCCCTCGCGTCAGCGGCAAGCGCATTCAGGAATGGCTGGAGCACGACGGCCCCGGCGCCCAAGGTGATTCCCTTGAGGCACGAGCGACGGGTGATGAGGTTCGGATTCAGGATATTCATGGGCAGGGCGGGCGTGTTCATCAGTGCGGTCTAGTGTTCGCCCCCCGGTTTTGTTAGGGCTTTTTGCAGGAATTTACTTTTCGCGCCCGCCGCACCGGGGACGGTCAGGGCGGCGATGGGTGTCTGGGACTGGCAAGCGCGGGCTGCCTGTTCGTCCCGGCCACAGTCTGCGCATCGCGGCATCCAGGACGGTCCGCACAAACGCTCCGACGCCCGCGAAAATCCGGCCTTGATCGGCACCATTCTCATGCCGATGGAGTTGGTAAACTGCTTGAGTGTGACCTTGTCCTTGCATCGGATATTCCCGTGGATTCGCCAGACCGGAGGGCATCCAGCCGGCGGCTGTAATCGGGGATTAAACGGGCAGCAACCGGGCAACCGGGGCCGCTTCGATTGCCGGGCTTCATTTTGCAACGCCGGCGGGCGGGTACTTCAAGACGGTCTCCCATGCGATCCTCTGCAATGCTGCGTGAAGTTCATCAGAGAGACCGAGCGGCCGGCCAATGTCGATTTTCAACCCCTCGGGAGACGTGCCGTAAACCGCGGCGAACGTGCAATAGCCGTTCAGGACGCCCGTGATGACCGACGGATGTCCATCCGGCTTTTCCGGAGTGCCAGTGAACAGTTCCAGCTCCTTTTTCACTCCGGGGAGTTTTCCATCGACGATAAGCTGCCTCGCGTGAATGACGGCCTGCGACGTGGGGATCAGAAACGCCACCTGCCCGCCATGGGTCTTGTTGACCTTGTCGGCTTCCACCTCGCAATTTTTCTGCTGCCTTTCAGTGATCGTGGCCGCATCGGTCAGGGACGCGCCGGCCGTTTGGGGGAGCCAGGACATTGTGTGATAGAAGCGGAACTTGGGGTTTCCCTCCAGACCGGGCTTGAGCGTGAATGTTGTGAATTCAGCCCAATGGTGTGAGTGGACATGAACATCAACCCCTTCCTTCAAGACATTGCGGCTGGCGACCGCGACCGGCGTGTCGCCATCGAGCCGCCCGAGATAACCCGCACGGACTCCGGGAACCTGGACTTTCCTGTGCCCTTCGATCCCCGCGGCCTTGACGCAGGCATCCAAAACCTCCGGGACAAGATGATGATAACTGTTGCCGGTGTACGCGATGATGATCCCGGCGGGAGGCGCTTTGTCCGCGGCGTGGAGGTTGCCGATGAGCGCGAATATGAGGGTCAGGAAGCGGATGGTTTTCATGTTTGGTGATTGATTGAGATGATGGATGCCGCAGACCAAATCCAGCCCAGATTCGATGGCGCGGTGCTCACTCGCAGGTCGCCGGCGGATTGTGCCGCGAGGGGGTTAGCAGCGCGAAGTTGGCTCATGCTGCTCAGGGACGCCGACAGAGATCGCTTTCGCGCCTGCCGCGACGGAAACCGTCACGCAGCACAGAGTGATAGACTGATAGTCTTCGAAGCGGTTGTTGATTCAGGGGGAACAATCCCGCGTAAAGCGGCGTTGCCGCCACGCGGCTTTACGCCGCCGCCTGCCCCCGAGGCAGCACCTTAGCGAACATCCCAGATACAACGCCCGCCGCCAGTCACCAGTCACCAGTCACCAGTCACCAGTCACCAGTCACCAGTCACCAGTCACAAAACCTTCAACGCTTTGGAACGTCGCGCGAGTCCGTAGCCTAACCGGCACTCGGCAGCACGAAGTGCGACGCCATATTCGAGCGGAGCGAGAAAGACTGGCCTCAGGCCAGCCCGAAGGGTGACGCCGGAGGGCGTCATCAAATTGGACCGCGCCCCCGCGTAAAGCGGCGTGGCCGCAACGCGGCTTTACGCCGTTCCGCTTCACCCGACGCATCAGTCATATTGTGCCGTCCGCCCCGGAAGGGGAGGCCGGGCACGGATAGGACCACCGGAGGCGCTGGGCGCCTCGGGGGAGACAGCCGAAGGCTGCCCCGTAGGGGCGAGACGAGCGGGAGCGAGCCATTATGGACGCTGAAGCCATCAGCCACATCCCTCGAAGCGGAAACGTTCCCAAGATTACTCAACCCCAAACCCAGCCCACCGGCCGCCCCCGGCAATACGCCACCCGGCCAAACCCAAGCACCCACCAAAAAACGAACAATCCAACTCAGTTCACCCAACTTCCATCTTGACTCCTTACATAGGGGTTAGGCCTTGCGGATGTTCGGAGTGGATGGTCAATGAATCCACTTGTGTTCGATGTGCGTTGCTCGGTTGTCATCGCCGAAATAGATGTTGAACTGCCACCCATAAAAGCCGGTGTCGAAGCGATAAACCATGACACCACGCTCGATGGGATGAAACGGATGTTTGTAGATGCTGTCGCTGGACTTCCTTGGGTCGCCTGTGAGGGAGACAATCTCCTCGCGAGTCTTGCCTCTGAGGTCGGTGCGGTCGAAAAACCGCTTGGCTGCTTTCGTGGCGCGGCCCGTTGAGGCTCGGCCGGAGTTGATTGAAGTGGTCTCCCACATGAGAACCCGGTCAGGGAGAAAGTAGGGATAGACGAAGTAAACAAAGACGATAGCCGTGGCAATGAGCACTGCGCGGCGCCGCCAAATCGGGTGATGCTTTTGCGGCGGTGCTGATGTAGGCGCTGCGGTCATTTGGGTTTGATATTGAGCAGCATATCACGCAGAGACTGGGGTGGACGATGAATGGGGGGAGTAAATAACCAGACGAGAAAACCGGCGACGGGAATTGACGGGACAACGGCTAATAACAGTTGAAACTGAGGAAGAAACTCGTCCCTATAAACGAATTCACCGTTGACGGAGATATCCAGCCCAGAGTCGTGCGCATAGAGCACCCAAAAAAGACCGGAAAGTGCCGACGCAATAATCACAAAGAGAATTGAACGATAATACTTCATTCAAGCTGAGAGCGTAGCAACGCCTAGACTTTATGGCTGCCCTCCGGTCGAGCGCAGCGTTTTCTGAGAAGGAAGATGGTGTGCTTGAAGGAGTGGCGTTGCCGCGGGTTGTGCGCGATGAAGCGCACCTTGCCGCAATTTTTGCGGGAGCACCGCCCGAGCGCGTGAGCGCAGCGGGAGGGTGTCACCATTAATGAAGCCAACAAACAACAAGCACACATGAAAAAACTACTGTTCATCGGACTGGATGTCCACGCGAAAAGCATCGCGATCGGCCTTACGGAACGCGCGGGCGAGGCGCGCGCCCAGTTGAAAGCGGCGATAAGTCAAACAACAGCCTTTGCTTGCAATCGAGTGCTCAGTGAAGACCGATCGGTGAGTCTGTTCTGAGCACTGAACACTCCGCGGCACCTCACTTCCCGATCGAGATGAGCTGCGAATAAGTCCGCACGTAGAGCCGGCCGCCGCTCACCGCGGGTGTGGCGTAGCTGTTTTTCTCCGC
>BJFP01000383.1 GCA_014189875.1 Verrucomicrobiota bacterium
GGGGCTTGCCCTTGTCGTTTCTGGAGGCGGAGACGCGCATTTGGCGGCGCGGGCGTGTGAGGTATTGGTAAGGTTTCGGCCGGCGTTTGAGGGCACGGGGTTCGCTTCTTCCGGGGCGCAGGGGCAGGAGGTCGGCGGCGCAGAGGGCGAGCATTTCATCCCGGGCATCCTCGCGGGCGGCGGCACTGCGCGGCGCGGCGATGGTGTGCTGCCAGTGGCGCACGGTGTCCAGGGTGCCTTTGAAGCTGAGTGCATCCAGGGGTGCGCCGTGCTGCCATGCGCTCTGGAGCATGATCCGGCGGATCAGGTTGTAGGCGATGGCGTGGACGAGCAGTTCGCAGCGGACCATCGCGGGGCTCAGGCAGCGCATGGCGCTGGCGTGCATGGTGGTTTTGATGTCGTCGAAATACAGCTCCACCCGCCAGCGGCGCTCGTAGAGGGCGACGAGGGTTGCCACCGGCCAGAGCACGGGGTCGAGCAGGGTGGTGATGAGCAGGAGTTCCTGGGTGCGAAAGCCGGGCCGGACGAGCCGCGCCCGCACCTGGCGCACGGTGATGCTTTGCGGCAGCCGCTGCCAGAGGCGGGCGCTCATCACGCGGCTGGCGTCTTTGTCCGCGGGACGCTTCATGGTGATGAGGCGGTCGCCTTTGCCCAGGCATTGGCCTTTGCGCCAATCGATCCGGTCGGCGTAGCGTCCGCGCACGACCATGTCGGCACCGCGCTGGGGCAGGAAGGCGAGGTTGGCAAAGCTCCAGAAGCCGCGGTCGGCGACCACGATGTCGTCCCGGCGCAGGATGCGGCGCAGCAGGGCAAAGAGGCGCGCCTCGCTGGTTTTCCAGCGGCCGTGGGCGGCACGCAGGAGTGCGCCGCTGCTCAGGCAGAAGATGCCCACGAGGTTGATCAGAGGCCAGCCGCAACCGGGTTTTTGGGCGCCGGTCTGGGGCCATTCCTGCTGGTTCTGTGAAGTGTCGGGGGCGGTGACTGAGGTGCCATCGACCACGAGGACACGCCGCCCGTGGCAGCCGGGCAGGGTGGGCGTCGCGGCGGCGAGCTGGTCCGCGGCGCGCCACCAGAGGCGGCGCAGCCAGTCCAGAGGCAGACGCGCGCGGGCCGCGCAAAAGGCGCTGCTGCACGGGTTGCGCCAGTTGCGCTTGCGCCGCTTCCACCACGCCTGGATGGATCGCTGGGCCTCGCGGCAGGGAGAGCCGGGGTGGAAGACCATGTTCAGGCAGGCCCAAAAGACGAGCGGGAGCGGCAGCCAGCGGATGCGCTTGCCGGGAAGGGAAGCCAGTTCGCCGAGCGTCTCCACAGGCAGCCAAGCCGAGGCGAGGCTTTCCAGACTATGGAGTTCCTTGGCCTTTGCGAACCGCTGGCGGGCGGCACGCATGGGAGCGAGTTGAGGCCGGAAGGCAGGGAAGTCGGATTGACGTGAAGACATGCAACCTGTTCGCACAGAACTGGTTGCGTGTAAAGTAAATAAACTCCTCTGCGCGTTAGTTTTACGCACTAACTGACCGCCATTAATCGGAGTACTGATATTTTGGGTCTTCGCTGTTTTGAGTGGATGGATTCGTGCGGGATCGAGTGAAGCAGAGCGGGGCTGCGGCTGGCACATCGAGACTGGCGCTCGCTTGGAAGGAGAAGTGAAATCTGCGCAACCCACCGCGCCAGCGGCAATTGTTCCCCCTGAATCAACAACCCATTGGACGTTCTGCCCGGAACAACGGCTCCCACAACTTGTGCCAAGCGTCGCCTCTCGTCGCCTCTGATACCCACTTAATCTAGCGAAGTGCCGATATTTTTCGCCAATCAGGTGACCCACAGGTGCCCAGACCGGATCAATCTTGGCACCGTTTTGGAGAGGCAATTGTCGTGCAAAAAATTGAAGATATTCAATCTCTGCGGTATCAAACCGATTCCTAATTCCTATACCTTGGCTGAGTTCATCCATAATTCGGGCTTGAGCCAGACGACGCTCTGGAAGTTGTTTCATCAGTTCAAGAAACACTGCGTAACTGACTGGGCATAGTAAACGCGCGTCTTTCACTCCGGCGCGGAGCAAGGCAAGCAATCTTTGCGCGGCAGCAGGCTTCTTCGTCTCCGAAGGATTACGAATCCATATCCAAAAGTTCATGTCGAGATAGACTGGTTTCCGTTCGGTCACAAACCTCGCCAACTCTTGGTATTTCCTGTTTCTATATTCGGCGAAACACACGTCTGGTTCACCTGAATGTCGCTCGCCTGCTTCTGTCAATGCCTGCTCCAAGGTTGGGTCCAACTCATCAGTCTGAGGTGGACCCCGAAATTCGGGCCAGGGGCTAAGCTATAAAATGGCGGTGGGAGGCGTGTTCAAACACAACACAACGAACCACCACAAAATGAAACAAAAACGGAAGCGGCACGAAGCCGCATTTAAGGCCCGCGTCGCTCTGGAGGCGATGAAGGGGAGTAAAACCATCAGCGAAATCGCCAGCGAATTTGGCATCCATCCGGGGCAGGTCGCGGATTGGAAGAAGACGCTCAGCGAGGGGCTGGCGGGGGTGTTTGAAAAGGGCGCTCCGGCGCGGACGGAGGAGGGTTTTGAACAGGAGCGCACGGAGCTGCAATCGAAGATCGGCGAGCTGACGATCAAGGTGGATTTTCTCACAAAAAAATCCAAACAACTCGGCCTGTGAGCGGGCGTGCCGGGTTGGTCGAAAATGAGCATCCGTTTTTGAGTTTGAGGACGCAGTGCGAGCTGCTGGGCGTGTGTCGTTCGTCGCTCGATTATGTGCCGGTGCCGGTGTCGGCGGAGGATTTGAAAATCATGCGGATCATGGACGAGATTTACCTGCGCGATCCGTGCATCGGGGCGCGCAGGATCGTGCTGCTTTTGGAGCGCGACCACTCGCTTTGTGTGAATCGAAAACGCGTGTCGCGGCTGCGGCGGGAGATGGGAATCGAGACGATTTTTTGCCGCCCGCGAACGAGTATTCCCGACCGGGAGCACGCGAAATTTCCGTATCTTTTGCGGGAGAAAAACATTACGCGGGCGAACGAGGTGTGGTGCTCGGACATCACGTACGTGCCGATGGCGGGCGGGAACGCATTCTTGTGCGCGGTGATGGATTGGCACTCGCGGAAGGTGCTCGGCTGGGCGGTGAGCAACACGATGGATGTGGCGCTTTGCCTGACGGCGCTGGCGCGTGCGGTGAAGGCGGCTGGCGGAGTTTTGCCGGGGATTTTCAACACGGACCAGGGCAGTCAGTTTACGTCGCAGGAATGGGTCGGCGCGTTGCAGGAAAAGGGCATCGCGATCAGCATGGATGGCAAGGGCCGGTGGATGGAC
This sequence comes from Verrucomicrobiota bacterium, assembly GCA_014189875.1. Taxonomy (GTDB): domain Bacteria; phylum Verrucomicrobiota; class Verrucomicrobiia; order Chthoniobacterales; family Chthoniobacteraceae; genus SXWH01. The sequence goes on from BJFP01000383.1 coordinate 3,329, forward strand.
AACGTGTTCATCGAGCGGCTGTGGCGGAGCGTAAAACACGAGGACATTTACCTGCGCGAATACGCGACCATTGACGACCTCATCGCAGGGCTGGCGCGGTGGTTTTCCGACTACAACGAGTGGCGGCCGCACGCGACATTCGGCGGCTCGACACCGGCGAAGATTTACGCGCAAAAACCGCCCGCAACGGACTCGCAAACGGAGCTGAAAAAAGCGGCATGAACGCGGCACCAAACACGCCAGGGCGAGCCGCAAGACCCGCCCCGCCAGGAGGGGATTTTTCGTCCGATATTTTTGCTCTTCCACTGCGGGCTTCCGGCGCTTTTCCGCTACGCTCCAAAGCGCCGGAAGCCCTCCGTTCCAGAGCAAAAATATCGGTGTCTCCCGTGCCAGACACGCCTTCCTCCTTGACCACCAAACCCCATTCATCCATCACCAACGCACGCCTCTCCGCCATAGCTTAATTTCCATCAACTCTGGCCGAAGAACGGGGGCCACCTCAGTCGCTGTTTGGACGCTGTTTGGCTCGTTACCAATGGATATTACGGCGCTTGTCTTTTG
>BJFP01000384.1 GCA_014189875.1 Verrucomicrobiota bacterium
CAGTTTTCGATCTCAGCATCAAGGGCTTCAAGCTCGCGCTCGTCGAAGCGGACAGCGTGTACGAAAAGGAAAAATTCATCCACAGCACGAAGCTCGTCCTCGTGGATCGCAAGGGCTGGATCCGCGGCTACTACGACGGCGTGAGCGAAGGCAGCGCTGAAAAGGATCGCCTGCTCGCCGACATCAAGCGGCTGATTGATGAGCGATGAATGCGGCCTTTCTGAAACGTGATGCGGATCGGGAATCGCGCAGCGCCGCCACGAATCCGCTGTTGCGTTCAACATTCCGCTGAGACTCCATCCGCCACACCATCGCATCCATGACCGCCGCCGATCTCCCGCCCATCAACGCCGCCCTTAACGCCACCGCCGGATTGCTCTTGTGCGCCGGCATTGTCGCCATCAAGCGCGAGGCGAAGAAAGCGCACGGCGTGCTCATGGGTGCGGCATTCGCCGTGTCGTGCGTTTTTCTCATCTGCTACGTCACGCACAAGATCCTCGTCCGCGGCGTCCATACGCCGTTCGGCGGCACAGGGGCTTGGCGCACGATCTACTTCGTGATGCTCATCTCGCACATCATCCTCGCGATCTGCGTGCCGCCGCTCGCCATCGTCACCATGCGCCACGCGCTCGCGGGCCGATACGAGGCGCACCGCCGCCTATCGAAAATCACGTTCCCGATTTGGTTCTACGTGAGCGTCACCGGCGTGCTCGTTTACTTCTTTCTCTACCGCTGGTTTCCGGCGAAATAGCGCGTATGGCCGAAGCACCCGAAATCCCCGAAGCAAACGACCCGTTTGAGAAGCAGGTCGCTGTCACCATCGCCTGTCTCGCCGTCGTTCTAGCCTTCATCGGCAACAAGGGCGACAACGCAAAGACCGACGCCATCATCAAGACGAACGAGGCGAGCAACCAGTGGGGTTACTTCCAGGCCAAAGGCATCAAGGGAAGCATCGCCAACTCGGAGGGCGAACTGCTGACGATGCTAGCGCCTTCGCAGAATGCGTCCGCCGACATCGCAAAAAAGATCGAGGCACTCAAGGCCGACGCCGAGCGATACAAGGACGAACAGAAGGAAATCAAGACGTACGCCGAGGAGGCACAGAAGGACGCGGAGCGCGGATCGAAAATCAACGACCGCTGCGATCAGGCCTCACTCGCGTTGCAGATCGCCATCGTCATCGCCAGCGTCGCCATTCTCTCGCGGATTCGCGCCTTCTGGATCATCTCGATCGTGCTCGGCCTGGCCGGCTCGGTGATCGGAGTCTTGGCGTTCCTGATTTGAGCCTCGGAGCGAGGGCGCCCCGATTCCTTACAGAGCTCGACCGCGCGGCTGTGTGATCGCCCGAATTTTTCCAAAGTGGCCTACCCGTAGCGCAGCGCCTCGATGGGGGCGATGCGGCTGGCGGTCCACGCGGGATAGCCCGACTTTCGCAACTGGCATACTTTTGCAGCACTCTGAATCACATCCGCGGCGCGGGGTGCGCGAGGGAATGCTTGCGGAAGCGCGCTACCGTCCTTACGACTTGTGGCCGCATGAAAAAAATCGAAGCCATCATCAAGCCGTTCAAACTTGAGGACGTGAAGGAAGCGCTCGCTGAAATCGGAGTCGAGGGCATGACTGTCACCGAGGTGAAGGGCTTCGGCCGCCAGAAGGGGCACACGGAAATTTACCGCGGCAGCGAGTACACCGTGGATTTTCTGCCGAAGGTGAAATTCGATCTCGTCGTCGCGGATGACCGCGTGGACATGGCCGTGAAGGCCATCATCAAGTCTGCCAAGACCGGCAAGATCGGCGACGGAAAAATCTTCGTGACGCACATCGAGGAAGCGATCCGGATCCGCACCGAGGAACGCGGCGAGAACGCGGTCTAGGCGGAGGGGCAGCGCACGCGGGTTTCGTTTTCCGGGTAATTCATGTCCATTTTGCTCATCGCCATCATCCTCGGGCTGATCGAGGGGATCACCGAATTCATCCCTGTCTCCTCGACGGGGCATCTGCTCATCGCGGAGCACTTTCTGACAATGGACGGTGTGAGACTCAGCGGGACTTTCTTCCACGGTGAATTTTTCAACGCAGTCATCCAAGTCGGTGCGGTGCTCGCGGCGCTCCCGCTTTTCAAGGATCGGCTCGCTTCGCTGAAGCGCTGGCGCGAACCGGAGGCGCGCGACTATTTTTTGAAGCTCGGCGTCGCGTTCCTCATCACGGCGGCCGGCGGTCTGCTGATGAAAAAGATGGGACTCCGGCTTCCCCATGATATCTGGCCAGTCGCCGTGGCGCTTGGTGTGGGTGGCCTGCTTTTCCTGCTCGTCGAGCGGTTCATCCACGGGCGTCAGAGCGGCGACGGTGTGACGTGGACGATCGCGATTGCGATCGGGATCGCGCAGTTGGCCGCGATCGCATTTCCGGGGACGTCGCGTTCCGGCGCGACCATCATCATCGCGCTCGCGCTCGGGATGGGACGCATGGCTGCCACGGAATTTTCATTTCTGCTCGGCGTGCCGACGCTTTGCGCCGCTGGGCTGAAGACATCGCTTGATGCGTGGAAGGCGCACGAAACGGTGCTGTGGGCTCCGCTGATTGTGGCGGCAGTCGTAGCGGCGGTCTCTTCATTTGCGGCGGTGCGCTGGATGCTGGGCTACGTGCGCAGCCATACATTTGCGGGCTTCGGCTGGTACCGCATCGGAGCGGCCGTGCTGCTCATCACGATGGGCTGGCGCGGATCGCATTGAGGCTTTGCGCTTTCATGCGCGGGCTTTGTAAGCTGCGTTTCCACGATGCGAATCCTGCTCCTCATCCTCTGTCTCGCGCTGTCGCCGCGCATCGTGTGCGCGGGCGATGTCGTGGCGGCGCTGGCTGTGGACGGATTTGATTTCCCCGTCGGGAAGCCGGACGCAGAGGGCTACTATCGCGCGCGCGGCTACCGTCCGAACGGGCATCTCGGCGAGGACTGGAATGGCAAGAGCGGAGGCAATACGGACCTTGGCGATCCGGTGTGGGCCATCGCACACGGCGTGGTCGTGTTTGCGCAGAATTTCGGGCATGGGTGGGGAAATGTGGTCATCGTGCGTCATGCATTCGAGGAGGGAGGGAGGGTGAAGTTCATTGATTCGCTCTATGGCCACCTCGACCGGATTCTGGTGCGAGAAGGCCAGGTGCTGAAACGGGGGCAACAGCTCGGAACGATCGGCACGGGCGGCGGACTTTATGCGGCGCATCTGCATCTTGAGATTCGCAAGGACATCCGTGTGGGAATGGCGCAGCACCGTTTTCCGCATGACGATACGGTGTATCTCAGCCCTGTGGATTTCATCAATGCGCACCGGCAACTGAAGCCCGCAGTGAGCGTCGCCGCGGTGCCGATGAACACGTATGTCGCGTTTGATTCGACGGCGGAGGGCACGCCTGCTGTGAAAGGGGCGGCGGCTCCCAAGAAGGCGGTGCCGCGGCGATAGCGCCATTTATGCAGACTCTCAAAAACCCTGCGTAGAGGAGATCGTGTCGGAGCGGGCAGGCCGAAGGAGCGGCGTAAGCGGGTGCCTCGGCACCGTTGAGTATGGGTGGTCGTAAATTGCGTAGGCGTTACGCTACGCAACCGTATCCGTCCGAGCCAGCCCCCATTGACACGCTCGTGCGCAGGTTTTGATCCGGGAGCGTAGATGTGAGAGCCGAGTGGGCTCTGGCATCTATGCTGTGGCGCGTAGTTCGGCGCGTTGCTGGCTCTTCGCCCAAGCTTCGGGTGTCAGATCCTTGACCTGCCAGTTGGTCGCCGAGGGCAGCCGGGTGAACACGTCGCGCAGGTAGGTGAACGGGTCGAGGCCGCGGCGGCGGCAGCATTCGATGATGGTGTAGAGGATGGCGCTGCGTTCGCCGG
>BJFP01000385.1 GCA_014189875.1 Verrucomicrobiota bacterium
AATCGCGGCAGCACCAACCAGGTGGCGACGCTGTTGGAAGCGACAATGCGGACGGTCCACGCGGCACCGCGGCAGCGCGCGGCGTAATCCGCCAGCCCCTTGAAGTTCTCGCGTCCCACAGCGGCGAGTTCGTGGCCGGCCTCGGTCAGTTCCAATCCGCGGCCGCGGCGTCGGATCAGCTCCACGCCGAAGAAGGATTCCAGTTCGCGGATCTGCCGGCTGATGAGTGACTGCCTTACCGGATCGCCCTTGGCCGCGCCGACGATGGAGCCTGCGTCCGCGACGGCGCAGAAATTGCCGAGGCGTTCCATGGAGAATCCGGAGTGGGAGAGGATGGACTGATACATGACTGGGAAGTCAGGCTATCTACATTCAGAGCACTGTGCAAGACGGAGGCACGCCGCTACTTTTTCACCGTGAAAGAAAGAGACGAAAACCCGATGACGCCACAGGGCAAGAACCGTAGGGGAATGGTGAATGAAAGCGCCAACCCGATTCCCGGAACGCCCCGAAAAGAGGGCGGACGCCACACAGATTTTATGAAAACGAACCACACCCAATACGACATCATCGGCGACATCCATGGGCACGCCGACCCGCTGCACGCCCTCCTTGCGAAACTCGGCTACGTCGAGCGCGACGGCATCCACGCCCATCCGGAGCGCCGCGTAATCTTCCTCGGCGACTTCATCGATCGCGGGCCGAAAATCCGCGAAACGCTGCAAACCGTCCGCGCGATGATCGACAGCGGCAACGCGCTCGCGGTGCCGGGCAACCATGAGTTCAACGCGCTCGCTTACGCCACGCCGGATGGAACCGACTGGCTGCGCAAGCACACTCCAAAAAACAGGGAGCAGCACGAGGCGACGCTGGAGCAATTTGAGGGGCACGAGGCTGAATGGCAGGGCCATCTTGCGTGGTTTCGCACGCTGCCGCTCTGGCTCGACTTGCCGGGGCTGCGTGCGGTTCATGCCGCATGGGATACACGGGCCGCGGCGAGGCTCGGCCCCGAGGTGAGGATGACCGAGGCGCTCGTCCTTGCCGCGAGCACCAAGGGCACACAGGAATACCGCGACGTCGAGACCCTGCTGAAGGGCGTGGAGTTGCAACTGCCGGACGGGCACTTCTTTTTCGACAACAAAAACTTCCCGCGTCATCAGATCCGGACGCGCTGGTGGCTCCCCGCGCGCGGAACGACCTACCGCAGGATCGCCCTGCAGCCGGGCAGTAACGAATGGGAAATCCCGGAATTGCCCGCGGATGCACATGCGGAAAGGGTGCCGGGTTACGCGGCGGACGAGCGCCCTGTCTTCAATGGGCACTACTGGCTCGAAGGCGAAGCGGAATTGATGGCCCCCAATGTCGCAATCCTCGACTACAGCGTGGCCAAGGATGGCCCGCTCACCGCCTACCGCTGGGATGGCGAGCAGAAGCTGGACGCGGCGAAGTTCGTGCAGGTGCGCGCGGATGTGGTGCAACCATGAACACGAAAAATCCGCTGACGGTAAGGAGCGCCCTCCGTAAGGACTTAATATGAATGACCTCTTTGAACAAAGCCGCGCCTACGCGAGCCTCGGAATGATCAATGAAGCTCGTATAACGGCCCTGGAAGCTCTCGACATGGGGTATTGCGAGGAGGCCGCTCGCACGTGGCTTGTGCTCCTCGCCTACAAACGAGGCGACTTTCCACTCGTGGTGACACTCGGAAAAAACCTCCTTGCACGCGGGATTAAGCGGTCACTTCTCCGTGAATACACCGCGCTCGCACTTCATCACCTTGGGCAATCACAGGAGGCTCTGTCCCTGTTGCTCGCCTTCGAGGAACACGGGCGCACCTCTCTGCAATCCTACCTCATCGCCTGTTTCCTCGCGGCGACCGGCGATAGCGACGAGGCTGTGCGGCATCTGCTGATCAGCCTTCCCGAGTATCGCGGCGATCGTGGCAAGACTTGGATCGACGGCGATCTCAAGCCGCTCTGGGAAAAATTCGCGCGCGGCTCTTTTACAATGGCGACCGCGCTTTTGCTCACCGAGTGCGAATTTGACACCTTGCGCGAGTGGCAGCCGGGTACCGGCACCACATGGGAACTTGACCCAACCAATTACGACAGACTGCCGGCCGAGTTACGCGCCGTGATGCGTTTCGATCCCATCGCGGAAGCCTACATGATCGATTATTCCAAGGCACCACCAGGATCCGCGCTGGCCGTGCGATTCGAGCACTGGATGAGTTGCGAAGTGTCGGAAAATCAGGCGCGCTTTGACCGTGCGCGCAGTATCGCATGGGAGCGGGTGCTCGATGCGCAGCCGCGCTACGCGCTTGCCGCATGGCGGCGCGGAGATTTGTGCGCCACGCGCCATCACGTTATGTGGGCGCTGGAAAACCAATCGGACCGCATTGCGGACTATTTCGATCTCACGGAACTCGCTCCGATGATCGGTGAGATGTCGCAGATGCTTGATTCCGACTGGGACTTTTTCTCGAAGCTCCGGCGTGCCCGCGAGCAGTCGGTCCTCGATCCGGTGGAGGCTCTGGAAATCCTCGACTCACTGCCGGCTCAGTGGCGTACCCACCCGCTACTCGAAGAAATACGCGGCCTCTGTTTGGAGATGGAGTGCCGGCCTGCCGAGGGTCTTGCGTGCATCCTGCGCGCGTGCGACAGCACACCGCAGGACGCTGGTCCCTTCCTGAGCGCGCTGGCGGTCGCAACGAGGCGCGGATGGAAGGACATCATCGCAGCAGTCCATCGCTCTGCCCCGGCTTCCGCACGGCACTACTCGCAGTGGTTGGAAACAGCCGCTCGGTTGAAAGACGCGGAACCGGAGAAATTCCCCGAAAGAGAATTTCGCGGCCAGTCGGACCTCGGCGGGATGATCGTCGAGGAAAATGAAGCCGTTCGGTCGCGGCGTCGCGAAGAAGATTCGCGAACTTTTCGCTGACGCCCGACGCCTCGACCCGTATGGAGTTCCCTATGACGCCAGAGGAGCCACAGACACCACAGCCGAGGCGGATGCCGGGGCCGAAGAATCCGCAGGAGGCGGAGGAGTGGGCGCGTCACATCATGGCGGCGCAGTACAGCCAGGAGGAGGCGCAGCAGCTTCGGGAAATCAGCAAAGCGGAGGCGCAGTGCAAAAAGTCACGGGCGTTGGTGGAGTTCCAGGCAATGATGCGGGGACAGCCGCCAGCCGGGAGGAGTTAGCCAAGGTTCGCGCGGAACTCGACGCGAAGAAGGAAAAAGAGGAGGCCGCGCGCGGGGGGCGCAACGCAGCCATCCACGGGAGTTTACTACTCCGGTCGGCGGTCGAAAACGCTCCGCGCGATTCTGGCCAGAACCTTTGTATCCTTGTCGGAATCTATATACCCTTCGTCCTCCATCCAGTAGGGATTGTCGGGCTCTTTCTCAACGGGCTCCGACCACCAGATGGCGAGGGATCTGAGGGCTTCGAGTGCCTCACGCCTTTCCCCGGCCGAGAGGTTCATCACTTCCAGCAGCGTGAGGCCGTAGTCCCTGCCCCACGCTTCAATCAGGTCAGAATCGGTCCGATGCCGCGAGCTTGGATGGTAGAAGTTCATGGTTTTGGGTTGCCTCTCTTGCTTGGGTTGTCGTTGGCTTTCATCACTCCCCCCTTACGGCGAGGACGCGAACCGGTAAGCGGAAAACTTCAACATTCTGTCGTCAACGGGAGCGTTCACATTCGCGATGGCGTCGGCTGAGGTCCGCGCCTGTGAACGGCGGGCGAAAAGTGCGGCGGGTGCCGGTCGAAAAGTGAGGCACCTGTGGGCGAATGAAGGCGATTCATGGCGGAAGGTCAAGCGGGGAGGTGGCAGGTCGCCGCTCTGCGCCGGCCTGA
>BJFP01000386.1 GCA_014189875.1 Verrucomicrobiota bacterium
CGGTACATGCGGATACTCCGGTACCGAAGAGGGAGAAGTCGGAGAATGCATTCATTTGCGCGAAACTGGCGGAGGGGGACGGACAATGGCGGTCCCACCCACCAGATGGGTAAAAAAATACTGCGCTTACCCATCCGACAGAATGGCCTCCGCAGAGCGCCGAATCCTCCGCTTGAGTTCCGCGGGCTCCAGAACCCGCGCGTGCGATCCCCAGCTCAATATCCAACGCTCGATCTCCTCCAGGCTGCCGAGTTCCAGCCGCAGTTCAATCGTCCCACCGGGGAGCTGTTTGATTTTCTGCGAGGGGTGCCAGTTTCGTTCGCTCACCAAGCGCGCGGCAAAATCGTCGAATGCAATCCGGACCTTGAAACGACCATTCGTGGAAAACACGCCGAGGCTCTCGCTGAGATGCTTGGTGATGGAAAAATCCGGCGGCCTGCGAAACCGCATCCGTGTGTTCTGAACCTTCCTCATCCGCGAGAGCACGAAGGTGCGCAGTTGCGAGCGGACGAGGTCGTGGGCGAAAAGATACCACTGCTGGTCGATGCACGCGAGATGGTAGGGCTGCACACGCCTCGCCTCGTAGCCCGAACTGCCCAGTTTTCGATATTCGAAGGCGAGTTCGTGGGATTTGAGCACGGCGCTGCTGACCGTCTCGAACAGTTCGAGATCCGCGGCGGTGCTCCCGATGCCGCGGAAGGAAATCGAGGATTCGATCCCGTCCCACTGGAAGGAAACCTTGTCCTTCAAGCCGTCGGCAATTTTCTCGAAGGCAACCTTGAGCGGCTTTTCAAATGAGGTGCCGCGATACTGCGCGAGGGCCTTCTGCGCGACCAGGAGCGCCACCACCTCGCCCTCGGAAACCTCGATGCTCGGGAAATTGGTGACGGGTTCGGTATAAACGAAACCGAAGTGGAGCTGGTCGTATTCGATCGGCAGCCCGAGCCGGTCGCGCATGAAGTCGATGTCGCGCTGGATCGTCTTCGTGGACACCTCCAGTTCCTTCGAGAGTTTGCTGCAATTTGGAAAGTCGCCGGCGATCAGCTTTTGGTGCAGCCGCATCATCCGCGCCAGCGGGGGACGCGAGAATTGCTGGGCTTTGGTGAGACGAACGGGGGTTCTCAGACGCGGCATGTCCGCGTGTATGGACCCTCGGTTTTCCTGCACAAGAAAATTCAATCGAGGGTAGGACAGCTTTTGTCCAATCGGCTGTGCTCAGATTCACGCCCGCAAGGGGAGCCGGCTTCGGCCCTCGGTCCGGCGTTCGGGGGAAACCCGGGAAGCCGGGGCCGGTTCTTCCTTGCGCTCCACAACCTCCAACACGTCATGAAACTCCTGCTCCAGAAAATCGTCTCGCTGCTCCGTCGTCATCTCTGCAACCGCCAGCCGCCGCTGAGGCAGGGTGAATTCCAATTTCGCCCGCGAACCCGATACCAAAGACATGGATAAGGCAGGTTTTCTGAGATTCGCTGGTCAGGCCGAATGGCGCTTCGCGAAGAGCATTCCGAACTGGCCTCATTTTTACATCGTCGAGGAAAACCTCCCTGATCAGGCCGCTTTCCGGTGCGCGAAGGCATTCGTCCGCACATCCGGGTACGGCGGAAAGTTTTTCGACATGGATGTCTTCTACTTCGATGCCGATGGATGGACCTATTGGGCTTCCCCATTGGCGAATCCGCCCGAGTCCCAATACATGCTGAATAAATGCAAAACCGAATACAGCTACGAGTCCTGCGTTCGTTCGGGAACGTTGCCACCGGAAGGTTTTCGCGGAGCCGTGTTGTCGCTTTCACCCATTCTGGCGGATCCGGACTTCAGGACGCTCATGCGGGAGTCGAAGGATGTGCTGAAGAGCGCCGACCTGCTTGGAAAGCAGAGAAGCCTCTTGAATCGGCACGCAAAGGCATTTCACGCACTGGCCTACGTGTTGGCTGAGGAATCCATCCAGAGCCAGTGCACCGAGGCGGAAATGAGCTTGTTGAAATCGATGCTCACGCATCACCTGGAAATCGGGCTGAGTCTGTAAGGGCTCGCATTGCCGAAACTTTCGAGAAGAGGCAGGGATAGGACCGTATTTGTCCGACCATCGGTTTCATCGTGTCCGGCATGAACACGACCCTGCTCCCGACACAACCCTCGACAACCTCCACCGTCCCGCCCCACAGCCCAAGGCGCACCGACCTCCGCGAGGTCCTTTTTCCCGTGGAGCTGCGCGCCCTGCATTTTCTTGATGAGAAGGATCGCCCCGTCGTCCTCGACACCCACCGCGCAGTCATCAACTCGGAAACCGGCCAGCATCTCGGCGTGGTGGGTGCCGGCTACCGGCTCGTCACCAACGAGGAGGCGCTGAAATTTGGGCACCAGTGCGCATCCGAACTCTTCGGCGCCGCCAACAGCAACCTGGAGATTTTCAACATCCACGTGCCAGAGCGGCCGAATTTCTGCCGCATCGACCTGATCCACAAAGGATACGAGGTGAACGTATTTCGGCAGGAGGTCTATCTGCCCTTCCTGCGGCTGACCAACAGCTACAACGCCAGCCGGGCACTGCGGTTCGACATCGGCTACTGCCGCAAGCTCTGCCTCAACGGCGTCATCTTCGAGTCCGAGGTGATCGAATTCCGCTTTCCCCACTCGCGGGTTCGGATTCCCGAGACGCTGGATTTCAAGCTGGGGAAAGAGCGCATGGAGACGGTCAGGAAGGAGTTCGGCGCACGGGCGGAGCGGCTGCTTTCCCATGAGCTGGATGCAAGCACCGCGGTGCCGCTCTTTTTCAAGGCGCTCGAACTGCCGCTGCCGAAATCGCCCGACGATCTGATCGCCCGCGGAGAGGAATTGTTTGAGCCGCTGAAACTGGATGCGGAGTTGCGAGTCCAAAAATACGCGGAGGAAATGGGTGCCAATGCCTACGCGCTGTTCAACGCGGTGACAGATTTTGCATCGCGCCCTCCCTCTCTGCGCGACTTCCGGCGCTCGCAGCATTCGATGCAGACGCAGGCCGGGTGCTGGCTGCGTGAGTTTGATGTGATGCTCCAAGCGAATCCAAAGCCTGACCTCGCGAAGTACCTCGATGAATACGGCAGCGTCGGTCAGTGGAATTGAAACTCTCTTTCGCTTGCGTTACGCGCCGCGCAGCCGCTCCAGCAGCCCCGAAAAGCGTTCGCCCGTCCGATTATTTCTGACGGCCAATCCCAGAGCCTTTTTCTGCCCGATGAGCACCACCATCTTTTTGCCGCGCGTGATGGCGGTGTAGATGAGGTTCCGCTGCAAGAGCATGTAGTGCTGCATCGCCACGGGCACGATCACGACCGGGAATTCGGAGCCCTGCGATTTGTGGATGCTGATTGCATACGCCAGCGATACTTCATCCAGTTCGCCGAAATCGTAAATGACCTCGCGGCTTTCAAACTGGATCGCGACTTCCCGTTCATCAGGATTGATCGCCTTGATCCGGCCGATGTCGCCGTTGAAGACCTCCTTGTCGTAATTGTTCTCGGTCTGGATCACCTTGTCCCGAACCCGGAACTGCCAGCCGAATCGCTCGACGCGGGGTTCATCCGGACGCTGCGGATTGAGCGCGTTCTGGAGCTGCAAGTTCATTTCGCGCGCACCGAGTGAGCCGCGGTTCATCGGGCAGAGCACCTGGACATCGCCAATCGGATCGCAGCCCCACTTCGCAGGGATGCGTTCCTTGATGAGACGGATGAGCGTGGATTGAATCGCCTCCGGTTCCTCGCGCTCGACGAAGTAGAAATCCGATTCCTGCGTCTTGTCTCCGAACTCCGGCATTCTTCCCTCGTTGATCCGGTGCGCGTTGGTGATGATGTGGCTCTTGGCGGC
>BJFP01000387.1 GCA_014189875.1 Verrucomicrobiota bacterium
CGTGAGACCGGGGCAAAGCTCGGACCCGACATGCTCGAATTTCTTGTCGATCGCCGTTACATCAATGGCACGGCCGCGATGCTCGTGGACCTCGACCGCTGCACGCAGTGCGACGATTGCGTCCGGGCCTGCGCGGCGGGGCACGATAACAACCCGAAATTCATCCGGCACGGCCCGGTGCGCGACGGCATCATGGTTGCCAATGCATGCATGCACTGCATTGACCCAGTCTGCATGATCGGCTGCCCGACCGGGGCGATCCATCGCGAGTCACTCGAAGGCCAGGTCGTGATCAACGACCTCACCTGCATCGGCTGCGCGATCTGCGCCAACAGTTGCCCATACGATAACATCCAGATGGTCCAGATCCGGGATCCCGGCGGGAATTTCATCGTGGATGAAGCGACCCGGACTCCGATCCTCAAGGCAACCAAGTGCGACCTGTGCGTGGACCAGCTCGGCGGTCCCGCCTGCGTGCGCGCGTGCCCGCACGACGCGCTGATCCGCGCGGACATGCGCGAGGTGGACAAACTCGCCGAATGGCTTGACCGATGAGCCCGCTCGTCGCCCGCCGCACTGGTTTCATCGTCGTCCTTCTGGCCGTCTGCGCCCTGACGGCGGCGCTCTGGTATTTTCTGGAGATATCGCTGCGTGCGACGGCGATGTACACGGGCGTGCTTTTGCTGGCTCTGGTGCTGGTGCTCACCCTCTTCAACGCGCGCAAGAAGCTGCCCTTCCTGCCCTTGGGTAATGCGGCCACCTGGCTGCAAGTCCACATCTATCTGGGTTGGTTCTCGCTGTTTGTTTTTCTGCTGCACATCCATTTCCGGGTGCCTCGCGGAATGCTGGAGGGCACGCTGGCCTCCGTCTTTTGCCTCGTCGCATTCAGCGGCGTGTTCGGACTCTATGTTAGCCGCAGCCTGCCGCCGCGCATGGCCCGCTCGGGTGAACCGCTCATCTATCAGCGCATCCCGGCGTTCCGCCTTCGGATTAAATGGACGGTCGAAAAATTGATCCGCAAGGCCGAGGCGGAGACCGACTCTTCGACTCTCGGCGATCATTATGTCACGCATTTGCGCAAGTTTTTCGATCACCTCCCCACGGCCGCTTCGGCGCTCTTGAGCCCGGAGCGTCCTCTGCACGGAATCCTGGCCGGGATGGCTGCCCTGAACTGCTACCTCAACGCACAGGAAAAGGAGATCGCGAAGGAAATCTGCGACTGGATCGAAACGAAGCAGAACCTCGATTTCCAATATGCCTCGCAGCGGCTGCTCAAGCTCTGGCTCTTCGTCCACATTCCCGCCACCTATGCGCTAATCGTAATAGCGATCGTCCACGGGTATCTGGCCGCCGTTTACACCAGGAGAATCTAAGATGCAGAGGCCGCTCGACCCGCAGAATTTCAAGCAGAATACCTACGAGCGTCCGGCTCAGGAATGGATCTGCGGACGCACAGCCGGCGGTCATCCTTGTCCGCTCGGGCCGGACCAGCGGGGCAAGTGCCGTGCGACAAGCGAGTGCATGCCCGTGCGCAAACGTGATCGCTGGAGTTGCACGAGGGGGGAAGCCGTCGGTGGCAAGTGCGAAGAAGGGCCGCGCCCCGACGGCTCGTGCTGCCATCCTGTTCCTCCGTGCCAGCCTGTTCGTTCGCTGCGCCGGCTGCGCAGGATCGCAGTCTCGCTCGCGCTGGCCTTCACCATCGGCGCACTTTTTTTCTTTTTTGGCGGGAAGGATCGGGAGCGCTGGCTGGATCCGGGTGAACTAAGCGCATTCCACGGCACATTGGCAAGGCAGGGCACGACGGCGGCGAAATGCGGTGACTGCCACAGCGCGTCCGATGCGAAAGCGAATGGCTCGCCGCCCTTCTCCCACTCACGCCTCGCCGACAGCCAGCTCTGCCTCAAGTGCCACACCGGCCTTGGCGAACATCCTCTGCAAGCGCACGCCGTGGACGCGCCCAAACTCGCGGCACTCACCCGGAAGGCGCAGTCGGTCGCGTCCGGCACAGATGCCCCGCTCGTCTTGCAGATCAGCCGCAAAGTCAGCGGGATCAATCCCCACGGTGGCGAGCTTGCGTGTGCGACATGTCATCGCGAGCACCAAGGCCGGGGCGCAAGGCTCACGCAGCTCACGGATGCACAGTGCCAAGTCTGCCACGCAGCGCAATTCACCAGCTTCACGCAGGGCCACCCGCAGTTCACCAAGTATCCGTACCAGCGACGCACGCGGATCTATTTCGATCACACCAAGCATTTGGATGAGCACTTCACCGGCAAAAAAAAAGATCGGGCGCTGTCATGCACGGGCTGCCACACGACGGAAGCCTCGGGGCGACTGATGCTCGTGCAGGAATTTCAGCAGACGTGCGCGGCCTGCCACGCCGGGCAGATCAAGGGTGAGGGCAGCCCCAGCAAGGGTCTCGCTTTCTTCTCGGTTCCGGAACTGGATGTGGACACGCTCGAGAGCAAAGGGCATCGCATCGGCGAATGGCCGCACACGGGTCAATCGGGTGACAAGGTCACGCCTTTCATGGAATTGCTGCTCGGCACTGACGCCAGTCTGCGTGCGGCCATGGAAAAGTTGCGGGGGGTAAACTTAAACGACCTGAGCGATGCCGGTGTGGACAAGCTCGACGCCGCGGAAAAACTCGCATGGGGCGTCAAGTCGCTCCTCTTCGATATCACCACCGGAGGCCACGACATGCTGATCGAGCGAATGGAAACCGATCGCGCCGGGGGGCAAAACCGCCTTTCGCCGAAACTCACCGGGCACATGTCACGCGCCGTGCTAGTGGCCGCGCAGCAGGAGTGGATGCCGCACCTGCTCACCGAAATGCCGGACTACCGCAAGGGCATCAAGCCGCCGCCGCCGAAACCACCCGCGCCGGTGCCTGCCGCTCCGCCTCCGCCCAAGCCCGCATCGCCCGGCGGCAACGAGGATCTCACCGACGCCACTTCTCCGCCGGCGATGCCGAAGGAAATGAAACCCACAGGCGGCGACGATTTGATTTTGGATCCCGGTGATCTCCTCTCCGCTCCGAAAAGTCCCGCGCCACCGGCAAAAACACCTGCGCCCGCCGGCGGTCGGAAGGTTCCGGCAGGTGATGCGGGCGATCTTCTTTCAGCCACCGCTGACACTCCACCGCCAAAAGCAGCGGGCGGGGAAAATGCCGGCGCCGCGGAGATCAAACCCGCCGAAGACTGGGTGGCCGGCGGCGGATGGTATAGGCCCGAGAAAAGTTTCACACTTTTCTACCGCCCGGCGGGACACGCCGATTCCTTCCTCACCGCATGGCTGAGCACCGCCGCCGGGATGTCCGCCGGACCGTCGGCCGATGTCGCTCGCGCCGCCTTTCGCAAGCTGGCCGATCCGTTGGCACCGGGCCTCTGCATGAAGTGCCACACGGTGGATGCCAGCGGCGGTGCGCCGCAGGTCAACTGGCTGCCAGCGCATCCCGAGCCGCAAATCCATCCGTTCACGGTCTTCAAACACAAGACCCACCTCAGCCTGCTCACGGATCAAGGCTGCCAGACCTGTCACCAGCGCGATCCCAAATCGGAGTACGCGAAATTCTTCACGTCGACTGATGGCACGCTACCGGACGATCCCGGCCGGTTCGCGGGCAATTTCGTACCGCTCACAAAGGCGGTCTGCGCCGAATGTCACAAGCCGCAGATCGCGGGCGACAACTGCCTGCTCTGCCATCGCTACCACACCGGCGCGATTGCGCCAAAGATGAATGATGCCGCGGGTTTCCACACCCAGGGCGGTCGGCTATGGTGATGTAATGGGTTGAAGGCGAGGGTTTGAAATCAGGGCTAGACATTTTGGGC
>BJFP01000388.1 GCA_014189875.1 Verrucomicrobiota bacterium
CTACGGCCCGCTCGGGCCGACGGAGTCCGTTCCGCTCGCGGAATGGACGCGTGCCATCGAGATCAATCTTCTCGGCGTGCTGCTGCCGTGCCGCGCGCTCATCCCGCATTTCAAGGCCGCGGGCCGGGGGAAGATCATCATCATCTCCGGCGGCGGCGCGACGAATCCGCTCCCAAACATCAGCGCCTACGCCGCGTCGAAGGCCGCGGTCGTGCGGCTCATGGAGACGCTCTCGGAGGAACTGAAGGCGCACCGCATTGACGTGAACGCCGTCGCGCCCGGAGCGCTGAAGACGCGCATGATGCAGGAGGTGCTCGACGCGGGGCCGGAGAAAGTCGGCGCGGCATTTTACGCCAAGAACGTGAAGTGGACCGAAGACGGCGCAACGCCGCCCGCGCTCGCGGCAAATCTCTGCGCCTACCTCGCGAGCAGCGAGAGCGACGGCGTGACGGGGCGGCTCATCTCAGCGCAGTGGGATCCGTGGAAGACGCTGCACACGCACAAGGATGAGTTTGGCGACATCTACACTCTGCGGCGGATCGTGCCCGAGGATCGGGGCAAGAAATGGGAATGAGCACTGTGAAATTTGCAATCATCGGCTGCGGCCTCATCGGGAAAAAACGCGCGGCGTGTCTGCCGCCCGACTCGCTCGCAGTGGTGTGCGATCTCGATCGCGCGCGTGCGGAGTCGCTGGCCGCGACGGTGCCGGGTTGCCATGCGGTCACGGATCCCACGGAAGTTTTTCGATCCGCGGACGTGGATGCCGTGATCATTTCCGCAGTGAACTCCGCGCTTTCCTCGCTCACGGGCGACGCGATCCGCGCGGGCAAGCATGTGCTCGTCGAGAAGCCCGTGGCGTTCCTGGCGGCTGAGGCGGAGGCGCTGCTCGCGCTCGCGCAGGAGAAGCGTGTGTGCGTGCGCGCGGGCTATAACCACCGCTTTCATCCCGCATTTCAAAAGGCGCGGGAGATCGTGGACTCCGGCGCGCTCGGGCCGCTCATGTTTCTGCGCGGGCGCTATGGGCATGGCGGGCGGGTCGGCTACGACCGCGAATGGCGCGCGGATCCGAAACTCTCGGGCGGCGGCGAATTGATCGATCAGGGCGTGCATCTGATCGATCTCGCGCGGTGGTTCCTCGGCGACTTTCCGTTCGTGGATGGTTTCGCGAAGACGTACTTTTGGGACATGCCGGTGGACGACAATGCATTCTTGAATCTCCGCACCGCGCAGGATCAGACCGCGTGGCTGCACGTGAGCTGCACGGAGTGGAAGAACCTGTTTTCATTCGAGATCTACGGGCGCGACGCGAAGCTGCACATTGAGGGACTCGGCGGGAGCTACGGCATGGAGCGGCTGCACTATTACAAGATGCTGCCGCAGATGGGGCCGCCGGAGACGACGCTCTTCGAGTATCCGCAGGGCGACCAGTCTTGGCGGCTCGAGATGGAGGCATTCATCGAGGACATTCGCACCGGCCGCGCGCCGAATCCCGGGCTTGCAGATGCAGCGGCGGCACTGCACGTCGTCGAGACGATTTACAAAAAGAACGGCTACGCATGATCATCACACGCTCACCCCTGCGCATCTCACTCGGCGGCGGCGGCACGGACCTGCCTTCGTACTACGAGCAGCACGGCGGCTTCCTCATCGCCGCGGCGATCGACAAATACGTTTACATCACGCTGCACCGCACCTTCGTGGACGAGCTGATCGTGAAATATTCGAAGCTCGAGCGCGTGAAGACGGTGGACGAACTCGAGCATCCGATCATCCGCGAGGCGATGAAGCTCATCGGCGTGGATGCGGCGTATCTGGAAATGACCTCGATGGCGGACATCCCCGCGGGGACGGGGCTTGGCTCGTCCGGCAGCTTCACCACGGCACTGCTGAAGGCGCTGCACGTTTACAAAAAGAACATCATGCGTCCCGATGAGATTGCGGCGCAGGCCTGCCAGATCGAGATCGAGAAGCTGCACGAGCCCATCGGCAAGCAGGATCAGTACATCGCGGCGGTCGGCGGGCTGACCTCGTTTCACTTTCTTCCGGGCGGCAAGGTCGAGATACTGCCGCTGCAGATTGACGAGGAGATTCTCTTCAATCTCGAAGACAATCTCCTGATGTTTTTCACGGGCTACACGCGTTCTGCGTCGGTGATCTTAAAAGAGCAAAACGACCGGACCCGCAGCGTGGACAAGGCGATGGTGGATAATTTGCACTTCGTGAAGGAGCTGGGAATCCGGAGCAAGGGGGCCATCGAATCCGGAAACCTGCACGAGTTTGCGCGGATCATGGACGTTCACTGGCAGCGGAAGAAGGAGCGCTCCGGCGGCATGAGCAACCCGAAGATCAACGAGTGGTACGACCTCGCGATGGCGAATGGCGCGCTCGGCGGCAAGCTCATCGGTGCGGGCGGCTGCGGCTTCCTGATGTTTTTCGCCGAGGACAACAACCGCCTCCGCCATTCGATGCGACAGGCCGGGCTCACCGAGGTGCGCTTCCGCTTCGACTTCGAGGGCACCAAGCAGGTGATCTGAGCAGGCATTCCGGAATTCTGGCTTTGCCTGAGTGCCAGAGGCGCAACCCATGCGAGCCGGGGCACCGCGAAGAAATTTTTGCAGACGAGGGGGATCTGGCATCACGCCGCGCGTGCAATGGGCATCCTCCCTGCTATGAATGCCACGCGCACGCGGTGGCGTGTTTTTTCCCATCAGCCCACATCAGCCCACAGCCCATATGACATCGCTCCCCGATCTCCACGTCAAAATCTTCGCCGACGGTGCAGACAAAGCCGGAATGCTCCAGCTCTACACGAACCCGCTCATCAAGGGCATGACCACGAATCCGACGCTGATGAACAAGAGCGGGATCAAGGACTACGAGGGGTTCGCGAAGGACATCCTCCAGACCGTGAAGGACAAGCCGATCTCCTTCGAGGTTTTCTCGGATGACTTTGCGGAGATGCGTCGGCAGGCGCTGAAAATCGCGGCGTGGCAGGGCAATGTGTATGTGAAAATCCCCGTGATGAATCCCGCCGGCGCGCCGTCGTATGATCTCATCCGCGACCTCGCGAAGGCGGGCGTGCAGCTCAATATCACGGCCATCCTCACGATCGATCAGGTGCGCGCTGTCGCCGCCGTGCTGAACCCCGCGGTGCCTTCGGTCGTGTCGGTTTTCGCCGGGCGTATCGCCGACACCGGGTGCGATCCGGAGGGAATCATGCGTGAGTCTTTGGAAATCCTGAAGCCGCTCCCGAAGGCGGAGCTGCTCTGGGCGAGTGTGCGCGAGGTGCTGAATATTTTCCAGGCCGATGCGTGCGGCGCGCACATCGTGACCGTGCAGCACGACATCCTCGCGAAGGCGATCAAAATGGCCGGCATGGATCTCGCCGCGCTCTCGCTCGACACGGTGCGGATGTTCGACAAGGACGCGAAGTCTGCCGGCTTCACGCTTTGACGGCGCGGCTTGATGCCCGTGCCGCGCTCGGTAAATGTGCCGGGCCATGAAACGCTTCCTCGTTCGGAAAATCCGCGATCTCGGTCTCGCCATCGCCCGCCTGTTTGCGAGCGATCTGGTTGATTTCCGCACCGGAAAAAAAATCGGCCGCGCGCTGCTGCTGCCGTGGCGCGGGAAGATTCACGTCATCGGGCTGGAGAACGCGGTGCAGGTGGCGTTCGTTCCGCAGGAGCGGCTGACGTTTTGGAAGCAGGAGATCGGCTTCACCGCACATCCGCGACCGGACTTTCCGCATGAGCCGCGTCCTTAATGTCGTGCTCGCGCACCAGCCGCCCGCGGCGATCGCGC
>BJFP01000389.1 GCA_014189875.1 Verrucomicrobiota bacterium
CGCGATTGATCTCCAATTGGCCGATGTAAAAATCGTCAGTGAAGGTAATCTTGGTTTGCGTTTCATCGCTGAGCGAAGGTCGGCCACCGTTGTAGTATTTCTTCGACACCTCCGCCTGCTCTTCCGGGGACGAGCCAATCATGAAGGACTTCCCCTTCGCCGATACCTTCACGAGTTTCAATTCCACTCCCTTGCCCAGATCGTAAACGAGGTACTCGAACTCCTTGTCGAGCTTGGGATCCCGGGCATTCACGGTGCGCGGGTTTGCATCGGCGGCGATGGCGACGCCTCCCAAGGCGGCCAGCACGCAGCAGCCAAGAATCCGCGGAACGGCATGCAAACGTCGGGGCATCCCGAAGCTCCCGCCGCTCAGGACTCTCATGAACTTGCCCGTGCATCCGCCGGTGCGCCCACTCGCGGCGGGTGTGCCGGCTTCGGGGCGTGAGGCGGGTTGAGGGGAGAAAAAAGCCGCGATCCTGCGGATGAAGGTGCGAGCGAAGCGCAACCCGGTGGATTTTGCGGGGCAAACTTTGGCTGGAGAGATACTCATGGATTCACTTGGGTTCATTCCGGAGCATGTCGGTCAGCCCCGCATTGCCAAGCATTTTCCCGCGGGCCGGCATGGATTCACTTCCCGAGCAGGTAGGCAAGCAGATCGAGCACGTCGTCCTTGGTGAGGGTGCTGAGCAATCCTTCGGGCATCGCCGAGACCGGAGACGGGGTGGTGCTTGCCAAGTTTTTCCTGTCCACGCGGATAACTTCGCGGGGGTTCACGGGATTGGTGGCGATCACCAGCGTATCGCCCGCCGTTTCGAGCAGTCGTCCGAGGATCTCCTTCCCATCCTTCAATACAAAGACGGACCGTCCGTATTGCTCGTTGATGACCTTGCTGGGGTTCAGAATGTTGTCGAGCAAGTCCTGCGGGGCATATCGTCCGCCGGCATTGCTCAGGTCGGGGCCGGAGAAACCGCCGTCGCCCTGGAAGCTGTGGCAGACGATGCAGGTTGAGGCCGTGTAAATGGCCCGTCCGTTCCCGATATTGCGCTTCTCCTTCAATCCCGCTTCCAGAGCCGGAGCGAGGTCTTCGAGCTTCCATAGCTTCACGAAGGTGCGCGGCGTCTCGGGGGTGCGCGGCGTCCCTGCCCCCTTCACCGGCGGTTTCATCAAGTCTTCGATCCGCTCGGCGAACTGCTGTCGCTGCCCGTCGGTGAGCTTGGCGGCGGCGGCCTTGATCACCGCTTCGCGCTTCGGGTTGACGAATGCCCCGCCCTTCCAGCGCGGCGCGCGCTCCGCGACGAGATTGAAAAACCGTTCGCCCAGAGCCGGCGTCCACGCACCGGCCTTCGCGGCGGTAATCAGCGCGTCGGAATAAAAGATTTGCTCCTCCTGCGCCAGACTGTGTTCCAGGAGATCGAGCGCCGGCACGATCACCGCGTCGCTATGGAACGCGGCAAACATCGCCACGAGTTCCTCGGTCACCCGGCTGTCCGTCGAGGGGAGCGACGGCCGCAATTTCGCCACGAGCTTCGCGGCAACGTCCGCCGGATACATGCCGTGCCGGCTCGCCGAAACGGTGAGGATCCGCAGGTACCAGCATTGCTCGTCCGCGCCGAGCTTCTCGAAGTTGAACCGCTCGAGGGCGGCGAGCAGGGCGGGTTGCACGGTCGCATCGCGATCGGTCGAGCGGGCAAGCGCGAGCAGCGCCTGCAACGCGATCCGGGGCTTCGTTTCATCGAGCGCCCGCTGTTTCCATTCGGTCACGGGCTGCCACTCCAGCGCGGCGCGGGCCGCGCCGCGGATAGCGCGATCCTCGTGCCCGAGGAGCGGCCAGACCACGGCGAGCGCCTTGGGGTTCGGCCCGCCATGGAAGGTCTCCAGTTCACGACGCAATTTGTGCAATGCCGCCGTGGCTGGATCGGGCGCCTTCGGGACAGCCGGCGCCGTGCTTTCCTTCCCCCGATACGTGATGCGGAATAATGTGGACCCCGCGCCACGGCCGCCGGTGATGAAATACAACGCGCCGTCCTTCGGCGAGACCGCGAGATCGGTGATCGGCATGCCTTTCGCACTGAGGAACAACTCCGGATCGGCCTGGTAGGTCGCGCCTTTCGGCGTCAGATGGACCGCAAACATTCGTCCAAACGTCCAGTCGCACGCAAAGAATGCCTCCTGATAGGCTGCCGGGAACTTCGCCCCGTATCCGAAGCACACGCCCGTCGGTGATCCCGGGCCGATGTTCTTCAGCGGCGGCTGAAACTCCTCCCATTTTGGCGTCCAGCTCCACCGCATTTCGTTTGCCCGGCCGGCCCAGCCGCTGTCCGTGCCGCTGAGAATCTGCCGGATGGCCGTGGGGCGGTAATTCGGCATCCCGACATCATATTCGAGGTCACTGTCGAAGGTGAAGAGGTCGCCCTGCCGGTTGAATGCGATGTCGTAGGGATTGCGCAATCCCATGCAGAGATACTCCGCATTCTTCCCGTCGGGGTCGGCCCGCATCACCCATCCGCCGCTGTAGGGAGCCGGGATCGAGTTGAAATCCCAACTGTCGCGGTTCCAATGTTTCGGCGTGCGCCCTTTTTCGCACAGCACTCCGTCGCGGTCGCCGCCAACGACGTAGATCGACTTTCCGTCCGGCCCGGGCACGATTGCGTGAACGTGGTGCTCCCACCATGCCTGCCGGCTGTCGGTAATCGGCGGGATGAGGAAGATCGGTTCCGCCGTGTCCAGCTTGTCGTCCCCGTCCGTATCCTTCAGGCGCAGGATGGCGCCCGGCGGCAGGTCTTTCTCCGGGATACTTCCATGCTGCACGACATACAGCGCGCCATTGATGAAACTCATCCCCTGGCAATGCCCCCACTGGTCGGAAACCAACTCCACCTTGCATTCCCCTACCCCGTCCAATGGCGGTGGAGTGACGCGAAACATCCCCTCCTTGCGCTCGGCGGAGACGTAGATTCGTCCCTTGTCATCGAAACACATCGCAACCCACGAACCCTGCCCCTTCGGCCCATAAATCCGTTCCACCACAAAACCCTCGCGAACCTGGATCCCGGCGACGCCTGCCTGGGCGCGCTCCGTGCCGGCTTGCCCGAAAAATCCGATGAACAGGGCAATCAGCGGCAGCAATGCTGCGGCATGACCTCTCTTGCGTTTGCCGGACCACAAAAGATTGTCGGGTGGATTGGTGCTGGCGTTCGAGGGGTTCCGGGATCGGAAGTGCTTCATGATTTGCATCGGCTTGTAGTCGCGGAAATCCGTGTGTAAATGGCGAAGGCGCTTCCCTGCCGACGTCGCCGCCTTTTGATCCGATCTCGTTCTGGCCCCGGAATCGATCCTGCCCGATGAAGCGCGCTCGGATTACCCGCGAAAAAACGAATCATTTTCGCGAGTCATTTTGACCCACGCGGCGGGTGGTTCCCGTCATCCCTCCAGTTCCTTTGATGTCGTGGACCTTCGCGTCATTCGCGGGCACTTCAATCCCGGTTCCGCGTTTAGCATCGCTGCACCCACGTGGCGCCGCGGAGCCCGCCGGCTTTGCATCCTTCCCGCTCGCAATCACACGCACCCCTGCAATTCCGGAAAGATACCGGCGCACCGGGAGGAACCCCTCCGGAAACGCCCGCCGGAATCGGGCGATTGACTGCCAAGAATTTGCTATCGCGCCCGCCGCAGCCACGCTGGACGAGTCGCCGATCCCTGCACTTTTATGGCGCGCGGTTGGATAAGGCCACCCGGAAGCCCTGGTAGCAACCCCGGTAGGCCACGGAGTCGCGTCCGATCCGGGCGGCGGACCG
>BJFP01000390.1 GCA_014189875.1 Verrucomicrobiota bacterium
CAAAATCAGTCTGCGGAATGGAATCATATGTATCGCCCAGGTAGGCTTGAGGGTCAGTGGTAACGGTCTCGGCCAGAGGAATGCCGGATGGACCGGCAGCCGGAAGCAGTTCTCAGGACCGTAGCCACCCTCTGACTTGACCGCCAAGCACAAACCGCCGACTCCAAGAAATTCGCCGTCACGTCCGCCTCACCGGAAACCGCCAACCGGGCAAAAGGCGAGGGTAAGTCTGTCACCTTGGACGCGGTCGAGATACCAATCGCCGGGTTCCGTGCACCCCTCTGCCACATGATCCAGGCGGAACCGTGCGGGCCGACCGGTCTCGTCGCGCGAAAGACGGCTCGCCCATCCCTATTCCCTATAGCATTTCAATAAAAGCTATGGCCGTAGTTTGAGGTTGGGATTGGCACTTGAGAGTCCTAGGGATGGAGGCGCGGACAGCCGGTGGAGCGTGACCTCCGGGCACGCTTCTTCGGCGGGGCGCAAGCATTCCATCCGGGAAACGCGCCCGGAGGTCGCGTTCCACCAGCACCAGCACTCCGCGCCGCTCAACTCGGGACTCGGAACACGGCTACACTATTTCTTGGTCTGCTCTGGACTGTTCACTTCCCCAGCTCCCTTGCCACCTCGCCGGCCAGGTCGAGCAGCTTGGCGTCCTCCGCAGCCTGCATGCGGGCGGCAGGGAAGAACCCCCTGACAAACGCCTGGGCCCGCTCCTCCCGATAGCGCATGACCCGCTCAAGGAGGCCCGCGCCGATCTTCTTCTCGGCACTGGCCTGCTCGATATCCAGCAATGCCTCGGAAAGTTCCAGCCCTTCGCGAAAGACCTCAAAGCGTTCCGTGGCCACGGGGCCGTCGGGGCCGGGATAGAGGATGGAGGCGATGTTGTACGCGCCGAACCCCCGCGCTCCGTTGCAGCGATTCACCGAGTAATACCGGTCGTCCTGAGCCGAAGGAATCCGGATCGGGAACAGATCCAGCCCGAACACCGAGCCGTCCCACCCTCGCCGCAGCGTATCTTCCGCCCGCCACCGCAAGGCCATCAGCGGCAGGTTGTCGGCTCCCACCCGGCCACTGTCATCGCGATAGAGCCTGCAATTGGTCCCGCGCGACGGCTTTCCGGTCCACGGGATATTGATATTTGGCCCCCGCCGATCGTTGCAGGCGCCGTAATGGCGGACCTTCATGACGACGTTCTTGTCGGTGCCCACGAATGCAAACGGCCCGATGTGACTATACATCGTCCACTCGCCACCGGGCCAGAGTTTATTGGCGACATCAACCGCCGCCGGCGCCGGCGAACCCTGCAAGTCTGAATACCCGAACACCACCTCGTCCAGCCAGCCGCGCGTCTGCAGCTTCTTGCGGATCTCTTCGAACACCGGCCGCCAGAACGCCACGTGTTCCGCGGTGCCGGGCTCCGGCTGCGGCATACGCTCGACCTTGCCCGTCGCCGGATCGAGCAAGGTCACCGGCGTCTGGGCCACGGGGACCGCCCCGCCCTCTCCCGAGACCCAACACTTCCACCCCAACCACAAGGAGCGAGGCTTGCCAGTGGACTTCGCCACCATGTCCAGGTACTTGTCGAAAAGGGTGAAGTCGTATTTGAAACTGCCGTCCGCTTGCTTGATCCACCGAACGAACGACTCGGGGTTGCTGATGCTTTCGTGAAACTCGACTACCAGCGGGATGATCGCCACACGCGAGTTCACCTCGCTCGCCAGCGCCAGCGACTTGCCCATGTATTCGAAATGCTTGTCCGACCAGAGCGGTATCTTGTAGTGCCAGGCCAGCCCTTCCTCTCCCGAGAAGAGCATATTCTGCTGGCGGAAATCCTTCGGGTCCCGCGCCGTCCAGGCGGAGACGCTCACGCGCAGCGGGACGCTCATGGGCGCCAGACCTTCCGCCGCGAGCTGCACCGTTCCTTCGTACGTACCCGGCTTGGCGTCGCGAGGCACGCGCACCGTAAACCAGAGCGGCGCGACCGCCCCGGCCACAAGTCCCTTGCGGTCCACGAACCGGCCATAAAAACCTTCCGGTCCCGCGACAGCCTTGCTGACAGGAATCTCCGAGGGAATGGTGTCGAGCAGACCGTCGAATCGCCCTGGTGAGCCAACACTGGACTTGCCGGGTTCCCATACGGCACAACGGATACGGACCGCGGAAGCTGGGATCTTCGCCGTTGCTGTTTCCCGCGGCGAACCGGAAATGGGTTCACGTGCAAGCGCCAGATCCCCCACCGTCACCTTCAACCCCTTGATCGGCTGATCAGAGCCCACCATCAGCCGCCCGGAAAACACCGTGTTTCGGCCGGCGTGGACGGTGACCGGACGAAGCGGTTCACCAGGATCGCCATAGTCAAAGGCGGTCACCGTGTCTTCCACAGCGCAGTTCCAGACGCGTATGCCCTTCGGTCTCAGCCCGTCGGCCGAGACCGCGCTCGCCGGCGAAATGGTCAGTTTCGCACCCAACAACCCGATGGGTTGCCAGCCCACCTTCTCGTAATCATCATTGCCGGGACGCCCAATTTGATCGGTGGCGCCCACCGGCGCGGCATGCGTCTCAATGGCCACGACGTTGACACCCTTGCGAAGCAGCGTCACGGGAATGCGGACCTCCTGCATCCGGCGGGTGCGCAACTCTGCCACGGAGGCTTGTTTCGTTCGCGGCAGCGATATCCAGTCCCGATCTTCGCCGCGTATGAGTTTCCCGTTCGACGTCACGAAGGCTTCCTTCGGGTAGTCCTCGGCCACAACCTCGAGGTTTGTCGTGTTGCCCGGCAGATGCGCCCTCGCGACCTCCTTGCCGTTAACAAACACCGCGGCTCCGCCCCAGTAATCGAGCGAGAAACTGCACGCCTTGATTTGTGCGGGGTCTTTGATTTCGAACCGGGCTCGCGCCAGCAGCACGACCGGGGCGTACGGGCTGTTGATGCTGCATCCCCGGGTCTCTTCCCGAAACCACAGCGTGGGCTGGGGAAACCGAAGCCGCGGCCAGGCGCCATCGTCAAACGCGGGACTCGCCCAGTCGTGCGCAGGAAGCGCAGACCAGAAGAACGACGGCGAGTCGGCGCTAAAACGCAGATTGGCGTACTCAATCCTGCCGCGCGCAAGCGTCCCATCGGCGTTGCGCACATGCGTGGCGCCGTCGATGTGGAACTGCCGCCACAGCGTGCTGTCGTCCAGCACCACCGTCCCAATTCCCCCCTCACCGCCCGCCGCCGGTTCCGCCCCCCTGCCGGCCGCTGCCATTGCAAGGATGATTACTGATGCCGCAAGCTGTGCTGTTTGTTTCATAAGAGTGGGAATGGCGATGGATTTGCCACGGGTTAGCCGTTTGGAAATGGTTGAAATGGTCACTACTTAATCTCCACGTTGACCCTCCCGCCCTTTTCGAGGAGGATCTCCTTCTGCTGTTCCTTGCCACCAGGCAGCCTCCACTTGAGCGTCACAGGACCCGCGTCGTTGCGGCCAAAGCAGGCATGGCTGACGCCGGGCACCACATTCCACGCTCCCATGGCTGCTAGGAAATTGCTTTCGCGCCCGCCGCACCGGAAACGGTCAGAACGGGGACGGGCGTCGGGGAGTGAGGGGGTCTGTTCGAGTTCGCCGGCCAGCGGCGCCGCCATCGTTTCGTCAACAAGCAGGATGATCCTCCCGCGTCTGTCCACCGGCGGCAAAGCGATCCCGGAATAAAGAACGCCGCTGGCCTTCGTGCCGCCCGGTTGCCTGCTTCCCGCGTTTGGCAGGACTCCAACGGTTTCGACCTTGTAC
>BJFP01000391.1 GCA_014189875.1 Verrucomicrobiota bacterium
CGCCGGAATAGATTCCGACCTTGAATTGCAGATACAAGGCAACAACCGCCATCGTGAAGACGCTCGAGATCACGGTGAATGAGACTGCGCCGACGAACCGGCCAAAGAAGATGTTCCGCCGCTCGGTGCGGAGCAATAGGTAGCGGAATCCGCGGCTGCCGATGTCCCCGGCTGTCTGATTGAAGGCTCCCAGACAGGTCGTGTAAGGGATGAACATCAGCAGGAAAAGCAGGATGGCACTGAGCAATCCCGGCTTTTCCGTGATCAGATAACTGCTTTGTGCCTCATCGGCACCGGTAATCCATGACACCGCGCTCTTAACTTCTTTCGAGCTTGAAATCAGCTTGTAGGCTTCGGTAGCCGTGGTGCCTGACTTCTCGATGAGCACCTCCACAGGGCTGATGAAGAGTGATGCGATGCTGAACCCGACGGTCAATAGCACCAGGATGAAGATGATTCCTCCGCCGGTTCGCATGGCGAACCGCATCGAATACTGGGCGATGAGCCCGATGTGCGAATTCATGTGGGGCGGAGATCCGCTCGCGCTGCAGTTAGGAGACGACCGTTCCTCTCGGTGCCCGCTGCGGGATTGGACTTACGGATTGACGAAGTCTTCCTTGAACGTGGTGTTTAGGAGCACCAAGGTAAGAATCGGGTAGGTAAGACCGATAATGGTTTCGATTCCAAAGCCCGTCTTAGCGACGAGAAGGACCAATACGGTCCCGGCGATGCCGATCATCCCGTAAATGCTGCCAACGCGTTGCCCGAGAATTTTCTTTTGGCCGATGTATCCAATGCCGGAGACGATGAGAAGGGTCATGGAAACCAACATGAGAATGGCCGCGATGAGGAGCATGGGACCGTCCTGTTGCGTGAGTGAATAAGCGGTAATCGCCACGTCGGGAGTTGAGGGCACAAGCGAATATCGCGCCCAAAGAGCTTGGGCACCTACGGCAACAAACCCGACAAATACAAAATTCAAGACCGCAAGAGCGGTCAAGCCGTATGGTCGTTTTCCTTCTGACATATTATTGGACAAATTGAGCATTCATGGGGTCTTCCAAACTGTGTCTGGCTTGGACTTCTGGGGACGCCGCGGTTTTCGACAAGCCGAATTTCCGTCCGCGAGGGATTTTCTTTCGCCCGCGCGCCATTCGTGGAGGTGCCGCTTTTTTCAAAGGACGACGCACTGGGCAGCACGACGTTCGCAAACTTCGCGGTCTCGATCATGGAGATTTCCGGGCTGGAAACGAGGGAGGATGATCCACTCACCTTTTCGCGTCTGCGGCTCTGCGTGACATCACACGCTGGTGACCATCAGCGGGATTCCAATGGGAGCGCGAGCGCAAGTGCGGTCGTCGCCCAACCGGCGGCGGCGATGGAAATGAACTGGTCAGCAGCATGTGGATAGCCGGACTCGAAGTAGGTCTGGACGGGGTTGCTGCGCGTCTTCACATGCCATGAGCCGTCGCCGAGTTGCGTCGTCAGCAGCAGGCGCAGGCCCTTGCGATACGCAGCATCCGTCGTCGCCAGCCCGCCCGCCTGATGAAGCGCCACGAGCGCGGTGGCGGTCGCGTATGCGTCGGAAGTCATATCGTCGAGCTGCGCCCAACCGCCGTCCGCGCGCTGAGAGCCGAGCAATTTTTTTGCCGCTCCGCGAATCTCAGCCTCCGGTGCGCCCGCCGCGTGCAGTGCGCGCAGGCGGAACACGCGATCCTCGTGGTCCTCCGCGGGAGTTTTCACCAGCCATGCGAGCACCTGCTCCGTGCGGCGGTCGGTTCGTCCGCGCTGCTCCGGCGTGCCGAAGGTCCGCAGCCCGCGCAATGCGACGTAACTTGATGTGAAGAGGCTTTGCTCCGTGGGCGGACGGCGCGACTGCGGCTTCCAATGGCCGAGGTCCCGCTGCCACTGTAGCAGGTATTCGGTCACGGCGGTGGTGGTGGCGTCGGGTTTCCAGCCGCCGTTATCGAGCGCCCACAGCGCGTATCCGGCAGTGTCCGACTGGCCGCCCTGGCCTTTTCCGGCGAGATAGTTCTCCCGGTTCTTCGCGAGAAAATCCGCGGTGAACTGCACCTGCTTCCGCAGCTCATCGGCATCAATCGCAATGCCGCGCGACTGCGCCGTAACCAGCGCCATGATGGGCATGCCCTGATTATGACAAGTGAAGCAGCGCTCGCGCTTCTCCATCGAACCCCGCGCCCCCGCCGTGAGGAGCGGTAATGATTTCCCGATGGCACTGCGAAGCACCGCGGGCTCGGGCGCAACCTCGCCCGGAGCATCCGCCGCCGATGCCGTGCCCACGCCGACGAGGCACGCTGCGAAAAGGAACACCGAGATCCGGGATGGACGCATGGGACGACGTTACCGCCAAATTTTCATCTCTGCACAATCCAATTCTTGTCTGCATCCGCGCGTCCTCATCTCCGGCACACGACCACGTTGCAATTCTCGCAAGCGCCGTCCATTTTCCGCACCCGACATGGCACACCAGAAATCAGACGGAATGAACTACGCCCCCGTGGGCAAACCCTCGCCGGTGGTGAAGCCGGGCGAGTTTGTCTTCGCAGCGGCGGCACTCGATCACGGCCACATCTTCGGGCAATGTCAGGGGCTCACCGAGGCCGGCGGCGAGTGCCGCTACGTCTTCGATCCCGATGCGGCGAAGGTGGAAAAATTCCGCGAGAAATATCCGGCTGCGCAGCCGCTGCGCTCGATGGACGAGGTGCTCGCGCAGAAAGACGTGCAGCTTGTGGCGAGCGCGGCAGTGCCCAGCGAACGCGGGCCGCTCGGCTGCCGCGTGCTCGACGCGGGCAAGGACTACTTCACCGACAAGGCGCCCTTCACCACGCTCGCGCAACTCGACGCCGCGCGCGCGACCGTGAGGCGCACGGGAAAAAAGTATGCCGTGTATTTTTCCGAACGGCTGCATGTCGAGGCGAGCATCCGCGCGGGGCAGCTCATCGAGCAGGGAGCGATTGGCCGCGTGGTGCAGGTGATGGGCATGGGGCCGCACCGCAGCAATCCGGGGACGCGCCCGGCGTGGTTTTGGAGCCGCGAGAAATGCGGCGGCATCCTCATTGATCTCGGGAGCCATCAGTTCGAGCAGTTCCTCACCTACACGGGAGCGAAAAGCGCTCGCATCGTCCATGCGGCGGTCGCAAATTATCAGCACAAGCAGTTCCCCGAATTCGAGGACTGGGGCCAGGCGAACCTCATCGCCGACAACGGCGCGACGAACTACGTCCGCGTGGACTGGCTGAATCCGCAGGGCCTCCGCACATGGGGCGACGGGCGCACGTTCATCCTCGGCACCGAGGGCTACATCGAAGTGCGCAAGTATCTCAACGTCGCCGCGGACGCCGAGGGCGATCATCTTTTCCTCGTGGACAACCAGGGCGAGCACCACTTCCGCTGCAACGGCGAAATCGGCTTCCCATTCTTCGGCCAGCTCATCCTCGACTGCCTGCACCGCACCGAAAATGCGATGACGCAGGAGCACACATTCCTCGCCGCCGAGCTGTCGCTGCAAGCGCAGGCCGCGGCCGTCCAAATCGAATAGCCATGCCCGACCTCTACGCCGAACTCGCCACCGCCCTGCGCGAACGCCTCGCCGTCATCGCCGACCGCGAATTCTACGCGCGCGATCCCGCGGCGCATTTGGAAAGGCTGAAGTCCGTGTCGGAAAAAATCACGCAGCTCGGCACGGCGCTGCCCCGCCCGCTGCCCGGCGACTTTGCCCACTACCT
>BJFP01000392.1 GCA_014189875.1 Verrucomicrobiota bacterium
CGGGTATGTTGTTGGCTGGGTGCAAAGGCGCGGCGGACGGTCATACGGACAGGATTGTCCGCGTTACGTTTGCAGACGATCGCGCCACAGCAGTGTTGGAATTCGCCGTCGGCGCGCGTAACCTTCCGGAAAATCCCCTTTATGCCGAACCGTTCCCTTTCCCGCGTCCTCGCTGTCTGCCTGTCTTTGCTGGCGCTTCTGTTGTCGAAGTCCTCCGCGCAGAAGGATGATCGTGGGAAGGAGATCACCGAGACGGTGCTGCTCGCCGACACCGCGGCGTTCGAGCCGGGCAAGCCGTTCCAGATCGCGGTCCACATGAAGATTGCTGCGAAATGGCATACGTACTGGCAATTCGGCGGCGCGCCGTTTTGGCCGTTCGGGATTGATTGGGAATTGCCGGAAGGATGGAAGGCGGGGCCGATCGGATTTCCCCTGCCGGAGCTCGTGGTGGATCAGGATGGCCAAGCGTTGTTCGGCTACGAGCACGAGGTGCTGTTTCCCGTGATGATCACGCCCTCCGCGCAGTCCGTGCCGGGCGCGGCGCGCATCGGCGCTAAAGTGAAATGGCAGGTGTGCGCCGAGAAGTGCATCATCGGCGAGGCGAGCCTCGAACTGAAGCTTCCCGCCGGCACCGTGAGTCCTGCGAACGCGGAACTTTTTACAAAGTGGAAGCCGCAGTTCCCGCGCGACGAAGCGCCGCCGACGAAGGACGTGAACTACGAGGGAAAAGACAAGGTGCTCGTCGTGCGCGTGGGCGGGCTGCCGAAGGACGCAAAGGTGGAGTTTTTCCCGCTGCCGCCTGCGGATTTCAAAAGCACATTTGAGCTGAAGGAAAAAGTGACGAGCGAGACTGCGGACGATGGAACGCGCATCTTTGGTTTTCCGTTCGAGGACAAAATTCCCGCGAACCTCGCATGGAGCGGACTGCTCGTGATGCAGAAGCCCGGCGGCGCGCGTGAGGGCTGGACAATCGGCAAGGCCGCATCCAGCACGCCGCCATCGGCGAAGCCCGAGGTGAAGGCGGGCGCTGTGACGGAGCCGGACGCAGGCGGATGGGATCCGTTCGCCGAGCTGAAGCCGCCGCAGAAAAGCCTGCTCGTGCTTTTGCTCGAGGGCTTCCTCGGGGGACTGTTGCTGAACCTCATGCCGTGCGTGCTGCCCGTGATCAGCCTGAAGATTTTCGGCTTTGTGCAGCAGGCGGGGCAGTCTCGTGACCGCGTGTTCAAGCTCGGCCTTGCGTTCTGCGCGGGCGTGTTTGCGTTCTTTGCGATCATCGCGGTGCTCGTCGTAGTGCTCGGAAAGGCATTCGGCTGGGGCGCACAGTTCTCAAATCCCGTGCTGCTCGCGGTGATGGTCGGCGTGACCTTCGTGTTCGCGCTCAGCCTGCTCGGCGTCTTCGAGATCACGCTCGGCGGCGGCGCTTCGTCGAAGCTCAGCGATTTGTCGTCGAAGGAAGGCGCGGGCGGTGCGTTCATGCACGGGCTCTTCACGACGCTGCTCGGCACCTCCTGCACCGCGCCGCTGGTCGGGCCGGTGATCGGCGCTGCGTTCACCCGCCCGGCGCCGGATGTATTTGCGATGTTCGGCGCAATCGCCACCGGGCTGTCGCTGCCGTACTTCCTGCTCACTTGGCAGCCGGCTTGGATGAAATATCTGCCGAAACCAGGAATGTGGATGGTACGCTTCAAGCAGGTGCTCGGCTTTGTGATGCTTGGGCTCGTCGTGTGGCTGCTCGGCTCGTTCGCCGCGCCGGCGATCATCGTGAGGGTGGGCGCGTTCCTGCTCGTGCTCGGCTTCGCATGCTGGCTTCTCGGGAGTTGCCATGAGTCGCGCTGGGCGCTGCCGGTGGCGCTCCTCGCGGCGGTCGGCGGGTGGTTTGGCTTCGTGCATGGCAAGGTGAAGGTGGCCGAGACCGATGCCGAAGGAATCGTCTGGGAGCCGTTCAGCGCCGCAAAAATCCGCCAGTCGCTCGACGCGAAAAAACCGGTCTTTGTGGACTTCACTGCGGACTGGTGCCTGAACTGCAAACTCTACGAGCGCACCGTGCTCGACACCACGCCGGTGATCGCCGCGATCAAGTCCAAGGGCCTGCTGACGATGAAGGCCGACTACACGCGCCAGCCGCCGGACGTGAAGGCCGCGCTCCAAAAACTCGGCCGCGCGGGCGTGCCGGTCTATGTGCTCTTCCGCAAACGCGGAGACGCATGGGTGGCCGACGGCCTCACGCAGTCCGGCCTGCTGGAGCAGATCAACAAGCTTTAGCCGCGCGCCTACTTTCCCGCCGCACCGTCCGCAAGCGCGGTCGCGAACGCCTGCTTCACGCAAATGAGGAGTTTCTCCGCAGTGTAGGGCTTTTCGAGGAATTGCTTCACGCCAAGTCCCTCGAGGATCGTCTGGTTTTCCTTTTGGATGTGGCCGCTGGAGACGATCACCCTTGCGTCCGGCGTGAGTTTTTTCACCGACTTCGTGAGCGTGATGCCGTCCATCATCCCCATGTGAAGGTCGGTGATGATGAGCTGGATGGACGAGCGCCGCTCGAAATACATCGCGAGCGCATCGGTGCCGTCCTCGGCGGTGTAGCAGCGGTAATTGTGCGCCTCGAGCGTGCCGACGATGACCTCGCGGATCGGCGCCTCGTCGTCCACCACGAGCACGAGTTCGCCATTGCCGCGCAGATCGGCGAGGGACTCTGCGTGCTCCTCCTCGGTGCGGCCCTCGAAGTTTGCGGGGAGGTGGACGCGGAACGTCGTGCCGACGCCGACTTCGCTCTGGAGCGCGAGGAAGCCCTTGTGGCCTTTCACGATGCCGATCACGGTCGCGAGGCCGAGCCCCGTGCCCTTGCCCTGCTCCTTCGTCGTGAAGAAAGGGTTGAAGATTTTCTCCATCACCTCGGGCGTCATGCCGCTGCCGGTGTCGGTGACGGTGAAGCACACATGCGGGCCGGTGGTCGCGCCGGGATTCATGCTCGCGACCTGCTGGTCCACTTCCACATTTTCACACGAGACCCGCAAACTGCCACCCCTCGGCGACATCGCGTCGCGCGCATTCACGCAGAGGTTCAGGAGCACCTGGTGGAGCTGCGTTGCGTCGCCCTGCACGGTCCACAGCTCGGGCGCGAAGTTCGTCTTGATGTCTATGTTCTTCGGGAAGGTCTGGTTCATCACCTTCACCATTTCGGTGAGGAGATGCTTCGGCTGGAGCAGCACGCGCTCGCCCTCCACGCCGCGGGCGAAAGTGAGCACCTGCTTCACGATTCCCGCGCCGCGCTCGGCGCTGGCCTCGATGATTTCCACCATCTGCTGATCGTGCTTCGGCACCGTCTGCTTCAGGATTCCCGTGGCCATGAGGATCGGGGAAAGGATGTTGTTCAGATCGTGCGCGATGCCGCTCGCGAGCGTGCCGATGCTCTCCAGCCGCTGTGCGCGGAGGAATTGCGACTCCAGTTTTTTCGTCTCGGTGATGTCGGAATTGATGAGCAGCACGGACTTCGGCTGGCGCGTCTCCTCGTCGCAGCCGAGCGTCCATCGGCTGTTCACGATCACGTCGCTGCCCTCGCGCTTCTTGTGGGTCATCTGGCCGTTCCAGTCGCCTTTTTCCAGCAGGCCGGACATGCACTTCAGGCACGTCTCCATGTCAATCTTCAGCAGCTCGTCGGCCTTGCGGCCGATCGCCTCCGCAGTGCTCCATCCGTAAACGCGTTCCGCACCCTTGTTCCAATACCGGATCTCGCGATC
>BJFP01000393.1 GCA_014189875.1 Verrucomicrobiota bacterium
TGATTATTCTTTGCTGTGGCTCTGATGCAAGATCTTCTCGTGTTTCACTTACGCCATCGTCGTCGCTTCAATTGCCTTCATTGATTCGTTGTAGAAAATAGCCGTTGGGGTCGTAAACATCGAACCCACCGAACATGTGTGGCTGAAGCACGCACACAAGCTCGCCTGACGGCGAATAGACATTCAGGCCGTTCTCCGTGTTCTTATGGTACTCCAGCCCAGTCGCGTTGTCCTTGCCGACGAAACTGCGCAATAAGAGCTTCGCAGGAAGTTTAATTGCGCGGATAACGGATTTGGATCGGGCGGTTCTCGCTCCGGCGCGTGCGGCATCGTCGGCGACGGAGCCGCCTCTTTTGATCACGCGTGACAAGAAGGATAGCGCTTTTCCAGCGGCCTTACCGGCTGCGGCACCTTGAGCTTGCGCAGTGTGACTCGCGACCAGCGAAAATACCGCTGCGATGGCTGTAATGAGTGTGGTTGCTTTCATTGTGTTGTTTGTGGTTGTTGGTTGTTTACGTGAATAGCTCGGAAAGCCATGATGCTACGTCGTCGAACGCAGAACTGCTGAGGTCATCGGGGAGGGGAATATCTGCATCAGCCAAGGCGTCGGATAACCAGTCACCGTCGGGCAGGCACAGTGACTCCCAGTTGGTTGGAAGGTAGAGACCGTTGAACGGAACCGAGGCGAACAAGGCTTCCGCGTATGAGTGCGGAATCACAGACAGGAGCTCCGTTAGATCGAACGCGCTGCTGTAATCGTCGGCACTGAAAAGAGACAAAAACTGCCCAACGAATGAATGGTAAGGAGCACCGTCAATGGCGGCGATGTGTCCCAAGTCGTAATCAAAACCGGCCATGCCGTGACACCACTCCGGTGCGGGGACGCGGGTCTGAACCATGAAGCACGAAGAATCGCTCCATGAATCGAGAAACGTTCTCATCGGGTATCGTGCCGTCGTCCCGGTTGCTGGGTCGGTGACGAATACCCCAAGGTTATTTCTGTCCCGACAGTCCAAACCGGAAACCAAAACTGCATGATCGGCGTTCGGACCGAGCAATCCCTCCTCGAAGCGCTCCAACAAGGAGCCGTGGTTGCGCAATTCACCACCGTCGAGCCCCACAATAACCTTTTTTCCTTCGGAAAGAGCTTTGAAAAGGTCTATGGCGGACGCATTGTACTTTTGAGAGATTGGGATCCCGGCCTCCTCAAGTAGTCGGCCAACATGTTCGCATGGGGTTCCGCTGCCCGGATTATACCAGCCGCGCTCGTAAGCTACCTTCCTTAGCTGTGCTTCGTCGAAATCACGGCAGAAGAACTGTTGGAGGATGACCTCTTGGGCCTTTATCGCGCACGTATCAGGGAAAGCTTGGGCGCCGTCGAGTGAGGCCATGTCGCTGATTGGGTCGCCAACAATGGGAGATGATGCGCGGGGTTTGGGTCGTTGTCGAAGCAGCCATCGTCCGGCGATGAGACCTAGAACCGCCAAGATTGTGCTCGTGGTTTGCGCGTTCGGGCGTTGTTTAGTTCCGGGAGTTTTCATCGCGGTGTTTGACTGGTAGGAATTACTGCAAGATGAGATGAGGTTGTCGGGACGCGAGAGATTTCGCGAACCTCAAGGCGATGACAACCCAAATCACTCCAAACTCCAGCGAACATTACGAAACAATCAAACTCGGCATCGACGCGCATGCCCAGTGGTATCACGTGAGCCGTCAGGTCGATGGCGCTCCGCCTACTTGTGCTCCCGGCAGCCATAATCTTTAATGGCGGCATGCCCACCCGGAAACCACTCGACGACCTGATGAACAAAGCGAAGGAATACGCCGAGTTCACGATGCGCAACGGCGGCTGTGTTCCTCCCACGATGCTGGCGTTGACCCCCGAGGGGCCGGTGCTCTACACGCCCGCTGGCCTCGGGGACGCAAGCGCGAAGGACAGCTTCGCAAACACGGCCCGCCTAATCTGCGCGGGCTACGGGGCAATCGCGGTCGTGATGGTGCTGGAGTCGTGGGCCGTTTTCGCGAAGGACGGCAAGCTGCCCGATGATACGCCTCCGTCCGAATCCGTTGACCGGAGGGAGTTCGTTGTTCTGATGGGCGAGGCGAGGGGCAACGCGAGCCACAGCTTCCTCCCGATCCTGCGCACCGATGCTGGTGGATTCTTTGGCTTCGGGGAGCCGGAAGTCATCGGCTACGACACCCTCAAAGGGCGGTTCGCCGAGATTTTGCCACCGAAGATGCCGGACAAGCAGGCGCGTGAAATGGCGCAGACCCTCCTGGAAGTAATGGGCGTGTCGAAGGCTTCCCTGCGACCGACGCCCGGCAGGAACTGAGGCGGCGAATTTTCCCGGACGCCTCGGACGCGCTTCGGGTTCGTCGATCACTTCCGACCGGCCTTCGTGCCCCCCTGCTTCTTGCCCCCGCGAATCCCGCGGCTGGCTTCCTCCATGCTTGCCAGCCGGTTGGCCTCAGGCGAACCGTCGGTCAGCAGCATTTCCCACAGCCCGCCTTCCTCGCCACTCACCGCAGAACTGTGCTTGATGGCTCCGGTGATTCGGTGCCGGAGGACGAACGGGCGGCGTGGTTGCATCCGGAAAAACTACCAGCCCCGTCAACCCGGCGGTAGCGTCCGTTGCGTCCGGCCAATAGCGGCGCAGTCGTTTTTCGGGATTTGGAACCGGCGTAGACTCCACCCCCTATTGTTCGCGCCGGTGCCGATGGATCTATGCATCCGAGAAACGCCACGGTGCTCCCTCCCACCGATTGACGGGGCTGCTAATCTGTCCCCATGAAGAAGAATACGAATGACCCACGCCGGCAGGGCGGATGAAGCGGTCGCGCAACTATTGCAGAGCCTTCCGCACTGCCGCGATGACCGCCTCAAAACATGGATTGATGGTGATCTCAAGCGCCTTTGGCCGATGCTCGCTGAAGGGGAATTTTCGTTGGAGACAGCGCATCGGCTCCTCGAAATGGAGTTCGACACCCTCCGCGGCAAGGTGTTGCGACCTGTCAACACTCCCTTTCCCAGAGGCGCTCGGAGCCGACTCACCGGTAAACAGCGCCACGCCTTTAGGCTGGACTACTGGAATTTCACCTTTGCCGCCGCCCATTCGGTGGCGATCTTTTTGTCCATCGGGCGGGCGGCGAGCATGATTCTGCCATCCAGCTTGGGAAGGGGATCTGGAAGTTTCAGCAACCGCCGGATCGCGCTCACCCTGGTTGAGGCGCTGAACTCCTGCGCGCATTCGCAGGCGATGTCGAAACTGGCGCTGCCCGAAGTAAATCTCAGCCGTCCCTCTCTCACCTGAATGATCATCCGCAACCCTTGGTCCTTGCGCGTGACGCGGAGCGCCTTCGCCGCCTCGCGGAAATCCGTCACCTCCACCCAGATTGCAAAGGCCCCGCTCATGCCGGTATCCCTTGGGCAGTCCCGGCAAGGAGTTGCCGCCATTGGCGCTCGGTCACTGAGCGGCTTGGGTTTGAATCGGGGGAGGGCATCACAATTCTGCGCTGAAGGCTTGGGTCTCCATTTGACTCACGAGCATCGGTTTCAACAAGTTCAATTCCGCCTCGGTGCACTGGCTCTGAATGGATTCCTCAGCCAGCACATGGGCCAGTGCGTGAAATATTTTTGCGTGCCGATTCAAGAGGCTTCTCTGCTTTCCAAGCAGGTCGGCGCTCTTCAGCACATCCTTCGACTCCCGCATGAGCGTCCTGAAGTCCGGATCC
>BJFP01000394.1 GCA_014189875.1 Verrucomicrobiota bacterium
TGAACATCTCCAATGACGCCTGAGCGTAAGCTTCGACCACGAAATTCCCGCCGAACTGCCCAACAGGCAATTCCGGAGCGAAGCCCGACTGCAAGGAAATCGCTTTCGCGCCCGCCGCACCGGAAACGGTCAGAACGCGGACTGGCGTCGGGGAGTGAGGGGGTATGATTATGCACCGCGCGGTAGAGCCACGGCTGCGGCGTGCGGACTTGGTGGAATTGCGAGTGGAGTTTCATAAAGGCATCCTGCACGACATCCTCCGCGACCGCGAAATCGCCGAGCAGCCTGCGCGCATACGCCAGCAGCGGCGACTCCAAGGCGGCGAAGACCTGCTCGATCGTCGCCCATTCCGGCGCGGACGCGTCGGGTTCCTCCGACGTCTTCATAGGCAAGACAGCCATCGCGGGGGGATGGGAGGAATCATGCACGGAGCATCACGCGGTCCGGGTTGTGAGGCGAGAAAGGAGACGTCGTTGGGCCATGAGACGGATGGCCTGGCAGGTTTGTTAGAGAAATGGCCGTAGAGATCCTGGGAAGGATCCAGACGGGCCATTTCCGGTACGGTTGCCTTCACGCCGCCCGACGCGGACCGGACGTGCTCCGAGCAGCTCGAAACCGAGCCTCCCATTTCAGGGCTTAAGCCACGGATCAAAAACCGCTCATGACGCCGTCGTCGGTGACCTGGATGCGCTCGGCGGCGGGCACCTTCGGCAGCGCGGGCATGCGCATCATGGTGCCGGTGAGCGCGACGAGGAAACCGGCGCCGTTGGCGATTTCGAAATCGCGCACCGTGATGTTGAAACCACGCGGGCGGCCGCGCTTCTTCGCGTCGTCGGAGAGGCTGTCCTGGGTCTTCGCCATGCAGAGCGGCAGCTTGTCGAAACCGCTGCGGGCAAACAGCGCGAGCTTTTGCTTTGCTTCATCGGTGAGTTGCACGCCATCCGCGCCGTAGATCTTTGTGGCGATGGCCTGGAGCTTTGTCTCGACGCTGTCGTCGGCCCGATAAAGGAACGGCAGCGGCTTGGATTCCCGCGGCAGCGCGGCGACCACTTTCTCCGCGAGTTGCAGGGCGCCCTCGCCGCCATGCCCGAACACATCCGCCGTGGCGCTCGGGAAACCGCGCGCGGCACAGAAGCCATGCACCAGCGCGATTTCGGCGTCGTCGTCGGTATGGAAACGATTGAGGGCGACGATGACCGGGCGCTCAAACTTCGCGGCGCTGTCGAGATGAGCGGCGAGATTTTCCAGCCCGCGCTTCAATGCATCCGCGTCCGGCAGCGTGAGCGCATCGAGCGGCACGCCGCCGTGCATCTTCAGCGCACGGATGGTCGCGACGATCACAATCGCCGCGGGAGCGAGCCCGCTTTGGCGGCACTTGATGTGCATGAATTTCTCCCCGCCGAGATCAAAGGCGAATCCGGCCTCCGTGACTGCGAGATCGGCATGCGCGAGCGCCATGCGCGTCGCGAGCACGGAGTTGCAGCCGTGCGCGATGTTTGCAAACGGTCCGCCATGCACGAAGGCGGGCACTCCTTCGATGCTTTGCACGAGATTCGGCATCAGCGCCTCGCGGAGCAACGCCATCATCGCGCCGGTGACGCGGAACTCCTTCGCGAAGACCGGCTCGCCCTCTGGCGTGAAGCCGACGACGATGCGATCGAGCCTCTTGCGTAGATCGGGCAACGATTCGGCGAGACACAGGATCGCCATGATTTCGGACGCGGCGGTGATGTCGAATCCGGTGTGCCGCTCAGTCGGTTTGCCAACGCTGGTGCACACGCTGCGCAAGGCGCGGTCGTTCATGTCCATGACGCGCTTCCACAACACGCGCCCGGCGGGCAGACGCGCATCGTCCAGGAAGAGATGATTGTCGATGACGGCGGACAGCAGGTTGTGCGCGCAGGTGATCGCGTGGAAGTCGCCTGTGAAGTGCAGATTGATCGCGTGCGCGGGCCGCAAGGTGCTTTTGCCACCGCCGGTCGCGGCGCCTTTACGGCCAAACACCGGTCCCATCGACGGCTGGCGCAGCGCGAGGGCGACGTTCTGCCCGATCTTCTTCAAACCCTGGGCCAGACCGATGGATACGGTCGTCTTCCCCTCGCCGGCGGGAGTCGGCGTGATGGCGGAGACAAGGATCAATTTCCCCCGCTGCGGCTTCGACTCCAGCGCATGGAGACTGACCTTGGCCATGTGGCGTCCATGAAGAATGAGATGATCGGGAGAAATGCCGAGCGCGTCGGCGATGGGAGAGATGTCCGAGTGCATGAGTAATGAAACGCGGACGATGGCAATGCACGGGATGAAGCAAAGGCTTTTTCCTGATCAGTTTTCCCGAAGGCGATCCTCGCTATCCCGGCGTTGCGAATGGAGCCGGGGCTCAAGCTGGTTGGGCCGGCGACTGCAAGGAAATTCCTTTCGCGCCCGCCGCACCGGAAACGGTCAGAACGGGGATCAGCATCGGGGGAGTGAGGGAGATCTGCCTACCCCACCGGCTTGAGGCGCAGGTCGCGCAGCGTCGTCAGCCCATCCGCCTCGACGTGGCGCATCGGGCGCGCGCCGGTCTGGCGTTTCGGGCCAAAGCGATGGCGTTCGTGCTCGAAGATGCCGTTGACGAAGTCCTTCGTCCCCAGCACCGCGCCGTCGCAGAAGTAGCGCACCCGGCAGCGGAGCATTTCCCAGCGGGTGAGCTTGCCCTTCTTCGCCATCACTTCCTCCACGCGCTTCTTGCTGATCCCGCGTTTCACGCGCTGGCCATTCGCGCCAGGATTGCGCTGTTCGCCCGCGCCGAAGAGTAATTCGCGATATTTCTCCATGCTCGCACCCTCGCCGATTTCTCCGTGCGCCCAGGTCGTCATCGCCGTCCGCAGCCCACCCCGCGCACACCTTTTTCCTGCCACCGCAGCGGCGTATCCGCACCAGCGATACCCCTTCGGGTCCTCGGCCAGCTCAGCGCGCACGGGATTCAGATCGATGTAGGTCGCCATGGTCACCAGTGCCTGGCCGCTCTCGACGAGCACGCTTTTGAACCGTTCCTCCCAGAGCGTGCCTTTGCGCCCTTGCCGCCGGTTGTGCCATCCGCTGAAGCGTTGCTTGAGCCCCTTCATGAAGAAGCTCACGTCCCACATCCGCTTGAAGAAGGATTCGCGCAGCGCTTTCGCCTCTTCATGTGCGCCGAGTTCGCGGAGGTTCTCCAGTTGCCAGCGGATCTGGACGAAGGCTTCCGGGCTGTAGAGGCGCTTGAGCTTGGCGAGGAGCGCGGCGTCATCGGGTGTCTGCTGCGGGCGCTGCGGCACCTCGACGAGGACGTGGAAGTGGTTGCTCATGATGCAGTAGGTAATGACGCGGACTTCGCAGAATTCCTCATAGAGGCGTAGGAGGCGGACGAATTCCTCCTTTTCCTCTGGACCGAGGACGAACTGCCGGTCCACGACGCGGGAGACACAGTGGTAGTAGGCGAGGGGATGATGATCAGGGGCTTTGAGTCGGGATTTGCGCATGGCCGGCGGATTGAAGGTGCGTGAGGACAGCGGATTGCGAGGGTGAGGGCAAGCGTTTTCTGATTATCAGTCTGTCACTTTGTCACTTGAACATGGGTGTGAGCAGTTTGATGAATGACATTGAGTTAGCCTGCCTCTTACTGCCGCGCGGCAAGGGGTAGGTGCGGTTCTGATATTCGGCGGCATCAGTGCTATTGCTCGGGGTTGACGGAAGGCAT
>BJFP01000395.1 GCA_014189875.1 Verrucomicrobiota bacterium
ACGCGCGACGAGCGCGCGGTGCTCGATGTCCTCACCTGCGCGCGCAACCACACGCACCTCGACGCAGCGGGCCGCCTGCTGTCGCAGAACGACGAGCGGCACTTCAAGCCCGCCGCGCAGATGGCGCGTCTTTTCGCCGACGCGCCGGAAGCCGTGACGAACACCGTGCGCCTCGCGGACCGCCTCGGCTTCACGCTCGAAAAACTCGGCTACGAATTCCCGCGCTATCGTGTGCCGGACGGCGAGACGATGGATTCCTTCCTCCGCAAGGTGACGCTCGACGGTGCGCGCGGGCGCTACGGAAAACCCGGCCCGCAGGAATGCGCGCAGCTCGATCACGAACTCGGACTCATCGCGCGGCTCGGGTTCAGCGGCTACTTTCTCATCGTCTGGGATCTCGTGAACTACTGCAAAGCGCAGGGCATCCTCGTGCAGGGACGCGGCAGCGCGGCGAACAGCGTGGTGTGCTATTGTCTCGGCATCACCGCGTGCGATCCCATCGCGTGCAAGCTGCTCTTCGAGCGGTTCCTGAGCGAGGGACGCACATCGTGGCCGGATATCGATCTCGATCTGCCAAGCGGCGACCGGCGCGAGCGCGTGATCCAGGAAGTGTACCGGCGCTACGGCAAGCACGGTGCGGCGATGACGGCAAACGTGATCACCTTCCGCGGACGCAGCGCGATGCGCGAGATCGGCAAGGCGCTCAATTTCGCGCCGGAAATGCTGGATCGTTTCTCGCGGCTTTTCGGCAGCGGCGACTTCCCGCACACGATGGGCCTCGATGCGCAGCTCGCGGATGCGGGCATTCCGCGCGACCATCCGCGCACGGCTGCGGCGGTCTCGCTCTATCAAAAAATCTACGGCCTGCCGCGCCACCTCGGTCAGCACAGCGGCGGGATGATCATCTGCGAGGGGCAGCTCAGCAGCGTCGTGCCGCTCGAAAATGCCTCGATGCCAGGGCGCGTCGTCGCGCAGTGGGACAAGGACGACTGCGCGGATCTCGGCATCATCAAGGTGGACCTGCTCGGCCTCGGCATGATGGCCGCGATGCAGGACACGATTGAACTTTGCCAGTCGCGCGGCCGCCCCGTGGACCTCGCGAAAATCCCGAAGGACGACGCGGCGACCTACGACTTGCTCTGCCGCGCGGACACGATCGGCACTTTCCAGGTCGAGAGCCGTGCGCAGATGGCCACGTTGCCGCGCATGTTGCCGCGCACATTTTACGACGTGGTCGTCGAGGTCGCCATCATCCGCCCCGGCCCGATCCAGGGCGACATGCTGCATCCGTACCTCGCGCGTCGGCAGGGCCGCGAGCCGGTGACATTTTTCGACGAGCGCCTGCGTCCCGTGCTCGAACGCACGCTCGGCGTGCCGCTGTTCCAGGAGCAGCTTTTGAAAATCGCGATGCTCATGGCGGACTTCACCGGCAGTGAGGCCGAGGAGCTGCGGCGCGCGCTGAGCTTCCACCGTTCGCAGGAGAAAATGAACGCCGTGTGCGTGAAGCTGCGCGCCGGCATGGAGCGCAACGGCGTCGCGCCGGACGTCATCGAGCGGGTGACGAAGGCCGTGCAGTCGTTCGCCGTGTACGGCTTCCCCGAGTCGCACGCGATTTCCTTCGCGCTCATCGCCTACGCGAGCTGCTGGCTGAAGGTTCACCGCGCGCCGGAATTTTTCGCCGGGCTCTTCAACAACCAGCCGATGGGATTTTATTCGCCCGCCACGCTCGTCGAGGATGCAAAGCGGCATGGCGTGCGCGTGCTGCCGGTGAATGTCGCGACGTCGGAGTGGCTCTGCACGATTGAGGAAAACGCCGCCGCCCTGCGTCTCGGCCTCTGCTACGTGCGCGGCCTCAATCACGCGGACGGCACGCGCATCATCACTGAACGCATGCGCGCGCCTTTCGCATCGCTCGCGGATTTCCAGCTCCGAACCGCACTCGCAAAACCGGCGCTGCGTGCCCTCGCAAAAATCGGCGCGCTGAACGGCCTCGCCGAGCACCGCCGCGCCGCGCAGTGGCAGGTGGAGACGGTGCGCGAGAGCGACGATCTCTTTGCCTCCGTGGAAAATTCACCTGCCGTCCCGCTGCGCGCGATGAGCCCCATTGAGCGCGTGAACGCCGACTACGCCGGCACCTCGCTCACCACCGGCCCGCACCCGATGGCGCTCCTCCGCGCAAAAGTGCCGCACCTTTGGCGGGCCGCCGATCTCGAACAGGCGCGTCACGGCGAACGCGTCGTGATCGGCGGTGCGGTCATCTGCCGCCAGCGTCCCGGCACCGCGAAAGGATTCGTCTTCGTGAGCGTCGAGGACGAGACGGGTGTCGCAAATGCCATCGTGACGCCACAGCTCTACGAGCTATGCCGCCTCGTCCTCGGCGAGGAATCATTCCTAGCCATCGAGGGCAAAGTGCAGCGCGCAGACCGCGTGATCCACGTGAAGGCCGAGCGAGTCACTCCGCTCGCATTCGGCGACCTGCCTACGGCGGCCTCGCACGATTTTCACTGACGGGTGAAATTGCTCACCACGGGGGCGCAGTGCCCTTCATGCAAATCACATCAACCGTGACGGGTCACGGGTGGCGAACGGCGAGCGACAGGGCAAGTGAAAGCTATAGACCTGAAGTGTTGGCCGCAGGTTGAAATGAGCACCAACGGCGCGCAAACAGGCCAT
Source organism: Verrucomicrobiota bacterium (assembly GCA_014189875.1). GTDB lineage: Bacteria > Verrucomicrobiota > Verrucomicrobiia > Chthoniobacterales > Chthoniobacteraceae > SXWH01. The sequence goes on from BJFP01000395.1 coordinate 2,674, forward strand.
CCCAGGCAAGCGAGTGCGCCGCGTGAGGGCTGTAAGGCCCTTTTACGCGGGAACGAGCACCGCCTTGGGTTGGCCTGTCGCGGGCCTTTCGCCCTCAATGCACCGTCGCAATCACAGTGGATGACAGGATCTACTTTCCCGATGATCCCTTCACCTCGAAGCTGCGGCGGATATTGCGCAGCTCCATCCAAGTCGCATCGGCGTCGCCGCGGGGCTTCGGCGAAGTGCAGACGAAGAGATAGTTCCGCGACGTGGCGGGATCGGCCCATGATTGGATCTCGAAATACAGCACTTGCGGCTTCGCCGTGACGAAAGGCTCGGTCCAGTTCAGCTCGCCATGATATTGCACTGCCTTGGCTGACGCCGCAACCTTCTCGGGTGTGCCGGCGGCCTCCTTTGCCTGTTGGAGCTTGAATGTGAACTTATCGGCGTCGGCATTCACGTTCTTGCGCTTCAGGATAGATTCGGAGAGGCCCCGATAGTAGGCGAGGATTTCCCTCTGAATGATTTCCTCTGTCAGCGCCTGATCCTTTGAAACCGAGAACACAAAGGCATAGCTGAAAAATGTGGCCGAACCCGCATCGAACATCCCCGGTGCGAAGCGGATTTCCTCGGTGCCCTTCAGCTTCATCGCAGGCGCGAACGGCGGCGGCAACTGAATGCGCTCACCTTTCCATGTGGTGTTAAAAACTAAGGTCGTGTCAGGTGCATCAGAAGCTGCCGCGATCACATCCGCAGCGGAAAGGTTGGAAATGGCGGTGGCAGAAATGACGATTTGTAGGATGAGTCTGGATAGTTTCATGGATGGAGTATTGGTTATTGGAAAACGGCGTGCGCTTTGACTTGCGTCGGCCAGAGGGCCAACGGCCCGTCGTCATACCAGCCCAGGGCAACGCCCTGGGGCACCGCCTTTAGGGCTTTGTTATTTCCACACACTAACCCAGGGCGGTGCCCTGGGCTGGCATGGTACGCACCTTTGGTGCTCAGAGGCGGCACGCTCTCAAACTGCATGGCATGTTTTGG
>BJFP01000396.1 GCA_014189875.1 Verrucomicrobiota bacterium
GCACCCGGGATCGGCGGCTCGACTTCGACCATCCGGCCACGCTGAACGCGGCGAAGCACCGACTTGCCCAAGCACTTTCACGGATCATGAAACAATTTCTCGCATCGCTCACATTCTTCGCCGTGCTCCTCGGCGCATGGGAATACACCGCACGCCACAGCGGTGCTTCCTCACTGCTCCTGCCCGCACCCACCGCCGTCTGGCAATATCTCGTCGGCGCCGCAAAGGACGGTACGCTTTCCGAGGCGACGCTCGTCACGATGAAGCGGCTCTTCCTGGGCTATCTTGCCGGCATCGGCATCGGCATCCCGCTCGGGATGTTGACCGCGCGCTTCAAATTTCTCCACAACACCGTGGGCACGATCGCGCTCGGACTTCAGACGCTGCCGAGCGTGTGCTGGGTGCCGCTCGCGCTGCTGTGGTTCGGGCAGACGGAGACAGCGATGCTCTTCATCGTCGTGATGGGCACCGTGTGGGCCGTCATCCTCGCGACCGATCACGGCATCCGCCAAATCCCGCCGATTTATCGCGAAGCCGCGAGCACGATGGGCTCGAAGGGCCTCCACCTCTGGCTGCGTGTGCTCGCACCCGCATCGCTGCCGCATATCGTCAGCGGCGCGAAGCAGGGCTGGGCGTTTGCGTGGCGCTCGCTCATGGCCGCGGAAATTTACATCACCATCCTCAGCGGCATGGGCATCGGCCACCTGCTGCATTACGGACGCGAACTGCACGCCATGGATCAGGTCGTCGGCCTCATGTTCGTCATCATCGTCATCGGTTTCCTCGCCGACAAAATCATCTTCAGCCCATGGGAGCGTTTCCTTCACCGCCGCTGGGGCCTCAACAATTCGTAACCACGCACACCATGACTGCAACCAAACCGAACACATCAGAACCCTGGGTCGAAATCATTCGCAGCAGAGTTGGCACGATGCGCTTCGGCAGCGTGCAACTCACGATCCACGACGGCCGCGTCACGCAGGTCGAGGCCACGGAAAAAGTGCGCCTTCAGGCCGGGCAGGACGACGCGCGGGATTCGCGCACCAAGAACTCCCACGATGCACGAAAGGAGAACGCACAATGACCGCGCTCGACCTTCTCGATCACGCGCTGCCCGCGACCGCGCCCGCATTTTCGCCGGAGAAACCGCGGCAGTCGCTGCGCAAGCTCCTGCTCCCGCTCTTTCGCCGCGTCGCCGAATCTTCATACGCGTGGCGCGCGGAATCCGTCGGCCATTGGGATGCGGATGGCACGCGCCATTGGATGCCGCGCCTCGTCTTCAAGCGCCCCGGTGAGACTCCCGATTTCAAAGTCGGCATCTTTGCCGGTGTCCACGGCGACGAGCCCGCAGGCGTGTTCGCGCTCTGCGATTTCGTGCGCGCGCTCGACGACTCCGCCGTGCGCGGACGCGGCTATGAACTGCACGTCTATCCGCTCGTGAATCCAACCGGCTACGAGGACGGCACACGCCATTCCCGCAGCGGAAAGGACCTCAACCGTGAATTCTGGCGCGGCTCGAACGAGCCCGAAGTCGCGCTGCTCGAAAAGGAAATCCTCCGCGAAAAATACCACGGCTACATCTCGCTGCACTCGGACGACACCAGTGAGGGCTTCTACGCATTTGCACGCGGCCACACGCTCACCGAGCACCTTCTCCGTCCCGCACTCGCCACCGTCGAGGCCGCGCTGCCGCTCGATCGCCGCAGCGAGATTGACGGCTTCCACGCGCAGGAAGGCATCATCCACACCGCTTACGACGGCATCCTCAGCGCGCCTCCCGGCGCCCGGCCGCATCCGTTCGAGGTCATCCTTGAGACGCCCACCCAGGCGCCCATGCATCTCCAGCGCGGCGCGTTCGTCCTCGCGCTCGTGGAGATACTCACGCACTACCGCCGCTTCATCTCATACGGCGGAGACCTGTAAAGGGCGCACCACTTTTCCACCGGCACACGCCGGGGATCATCTCCAAAAAACATCACCACTCGCCGACCGGACTACCGGAGGTGTGCGGAAGCAAAACTGCATCCAAACACCATGATCACGAAACACATCCTCAACGGCAGCATCGTCCTGCTGTCCATCGTTGCTGCCCTCTCCGTTGCTGCCGAGGAGCCAGAACCGAAATCGTCCAGTCACCGGCCTGCTATTCGTCAGGGCAAGAAGGCCGAGAAGCCGACTTACTACCGCGAAGCGCGCAGCTATGGAACCAAGCGCGACACCGACCCACCACGATACGTCCGCAGACTCTCCGACACGGGAATCGAAGGGCTTGAGCAATACGACTGGCTGGATGTCGGGCTCGATTTCCGATTCCGGTACGAATACCGGGACGACGACGCGCGCCGCCCGCGTCCCGGGCTTGATGAACTGCAACTGCTAAGAACCCGGGCATTCATCAAAGTCCGGGAAAAGCTCGACCCATTCCGCTTTGCCTTGGAGTACGAGGATGCGAGGCGATATGGCAGCAACTACCCGCGGGATGACCGCGATGTGAACGAGTTCGAATTCATCCAGGCCTATGCGGAACTGTATTTCCGGGACGCCTTGGGTTTTGATCCGCTCGGGAATGAGCGCCCGTTGAGCATCCGTGCGGGCCGGATGGCCTTCGAGTTTCTGGATCGCAGGCTGATCGCAAATAACCAGTGGCGCAACACGACCAACAATTTCCAGGGCTTCCGTCTCACACTCGGACAAGAGGCCAACGATTGGCAGTTGGATCTCCTCGCCGTACAACCGTTGGAGCGTCTCAAATACGAGATCGACGAACCGAAAGATGGGCAATGGTTCTATGCTGCAATCGGACACTGGCGCGCATGGTCGGACGTCATCACCCTTGAGCCGTATTTCCTCAGCCTTCAGCAGGACAGCCGGTCGGGTGTGCCAGGCCGGTCCGTTCATTCCCTCGCGCTTCGGGGTTACGGTCTGTTCGGCGGCACCGGCTTCGACTACGACTTCGACGCGGTCTATCAGTTCGGGAGAAATGGACCGGAGCAGCATCGTGCCTTTGGCTTTACGGGCGAAATCGGCTACACCTTCAATCACGCGTGGAAGCCGCGCCTGAGTGCCTTTTACGGCTATGCGAGCGGCGATCGCGATCCGGCCGACCGGAAGGATCAACGGTTCGAGCGATACTTTGGGTTCGGCAGGCCGTGGTCGGCAAACGACTACATTGACTGGTCAAACATCAGCACGCCCAAGGCTCGGCTGGAGGTGCAGCCGTCCAAAAACCTTCGAGTGGACGCCGGCTACAGTTTCTACTGGCTCGCGAGCGACAAGGATCGCTGGTCAAATGCCAATCTCCGGGACAAGAAAGGCAACAGCGGCAACTTCATCGGCCACGAGTTCGACATCCGCGCCCGCTACGCCCTTTCGTCGAAAATCGAAACCACCGTGGGCTACGCGCACTTTACGCCCGGTAATTTCACGCGAAATACCGGAAAGCGTGACAACACGGACTTCCTATACCTCGAAATATCCGTGAGCGCGTTCTGAGGGCTGCCCAGCGGTCCATCCGAACCCTGATGGGTATCGCGTCTGTCCGTCCAGGCCATCCACTGGAGAGAGACATGTGTGAACGGCGGGCGAAAAGTGCGGCGGGTGCCGGTCGAAAAGTGAGGCACCTGTGGGCGAATGAAGGCGATGCGCGTTGGGGGAGGCTTGGTTTATCGGCGCTTGAGGCGCTTTTTGGCATCCGT
>BJFP01000397.1:0-1679 GCA_014189875.1 Verrucomicrobiota bacterium
CGCGCTCCTCCCGGCATTTCTCTGCGCCTCTGCTTCTCTGCGTGCAAAAACAGCTCGTCGGACAGGATTGTCCGCACTACTTCACCGCCGCGCCAATCGCGTAGAGCGAATCGGAGCCGCGGAGGTAAATGCGGCCATTCGAGATCGCGGGCGACGCAGTGAACTGATCCGGCAGCTTGTTCTTCGCGAGAATCTTCAGCTCGGGCCCGGCCTGTACGACGGTGAATGTGCCGTCCTTTGCGGTGAGGTAGATTTTTCCATCCGCCGCGACAGGCGAGGCGCGATACGTCTGCGGATATGCACGATCCGAGTAAAGCTGCGCGCCAGTCTTTGCATCGAGACACGTGAGGATGCCGCTCTCGCGGCAAAGATACACGCGCCCCTCGTACACGACCGGCGACGGCACATCCGGCGTGCCGTGATCGATCCGCCATGCCTCGCCCGATGCTCCCGCGCCCACGATGCCCGAAGCATCCGGCTTCATGCCGACGACCGCGCCATTCTTCGCCGTGGGAATCACGATGAGATCGCCGACCGCGACCGGCGATGCGACGAAGCGCAGCGTGCTGTTGTAGCGGCCCTTCGGATTCAGATCGGATGCGCGCCACACTTCCGCGCCGTCGGCGAGATTGTGCGCGATCGCGTAGTCGTTGCCATGCGTGATGAGCCGCGTCTCCGCGCCGCGTCGCCACAGGCACGGCGAGGCGTAGGAATGCAGGCACTCGCTGTGACCGTCGCTCTTGCGATCCACTTTCCAGATTTCCTTCCCGGTCGCGGCGTCGAGCGCCACGACCAGTGCGGCGCGCGCATGGATGAGCTGCACGTAGATGCGCCCCTCGTGCAGCAGCGGAGTCGTGTGCATACCGAATCCGTACGCGAATTTCCCGTACCGATCCTGCGCATTGAAACGCCAGACCTCCTTGCCGGAAAAATCAAACGCCGCGAAATCGCCGCTGCCCACGTAGGCAAAGACGAGATTCCCATCCGTGCTCGGTGAAGGCGTCGCGCCGTTGCCCTCACCGCTGCGCGCGCGCTTCGCGCCTGAGCCAACCTTTGCCTTCCACTGCTGCTTTCCGTCGGTGCCGATGCAGATCAGCACAAGATCTTCGCCGTCTTCGCTCGTGACAAAAATCTTGTCGCCCCACACCGCGGGAGTCGCCGAACCCATGCCGGGCAGCGGTGCCTTCCAGAGCAGGTTTTTCGAATCGCTCCACTCGGTCGGCAGATTTTTCTCCGTGCTGACGGCGTCGTGATTCGGCCCGCGCCACGTCGGCCAATTTTCCGCGCACGCGGATGCGGCGGTGAGCATGGCGACAAAAGTTGCGAGCGGCTGAAAACGGCGGGACAATTTTTGCATGACGGTATGAGTCCCGCGCAGGGATACTCTTTGGGTCGAATTGTCCACGCGGGCGCACCGCCCGCCAGGAAAGATCGGCGAAGCCGGACCTACTACTTCATCAATTCCGCAAGCTTCGACGAAATCGCGTCGGCCCAGATCTGGTAGCCCTTCTCGGAGAGGTGCAGGAAGTCGGGCATGATTTCGGCGCTGATCGGCCCGGGGCCGCTCACGAACTTGTCGCCGATATCCAGAAAGAAGACATGCTTGCCGTCGTCGAGCTTCGCGATGATGGCGTTGACCTGCTTGAGTTTTTCCTGCTGCGGGCCGAATGCGCCGTCGG
>BJFP01000397.1:2325-3694 GCA_014189875.1 Verrucomicrobiota bacterium
GAGTCGGCACCGTCGCGAAATCAGCGGAATTCCCGCGCCACATTTTCCACCGCATCGGATATGCTGCGCGCAAATGCCCCGCGTCATTTTCCATGTTGATATGGATGCGTTCTTCGCCTCGGTGGAGCAGCGCGACCATCCCGAGTATCGCGGCAAACCGGTCATCGTCGGCTCGCCGCCGGATCAGCGCGGAGTCGTGTGCGCGGCGAGCTACGAAGCGCGGAAATTCAAGATCCACTCGGCCATGCCGTCGCGCACCGCCGGGAGACTTTGCCCGCACGGAATCTTCGTGCGTCCGCGGATGGATGCGTACCGCGCGGAGTCTGCGGCGATCATGGAAATCCTGCGCGGCGTGACGCCGGTGATTGAAAAGGTGTCGGTGGACGAGGCATACCTCGATCTCAGTGCGGCGTTTGAAAACCACACCGATCCCGATGCCGCGCTCGAAGCAGCCGTGCCCGTCGCTCGGGAGATCAGACAGCGAATCGCAACCGAACGAAAACTCACCGCGAGCATCGGCGTAGGCGCGAACAAATTTCTCGCGAAGCTCGGCAGCGATTTCCAAAAGCCGGACGGCGTCACGCTGATCCGCGAGCGGGACAAACTGGAATTCCTGAGGCCGCTCCCGGTGCGATCCATCCACGGCGTCGGGCCGGTCACGGCTCAGGCGCTCGAAGCGCACGGCTTCAAGACGATCGGCGACATCCAGAAGACGGACGCCGATTTGTCCGGCATCACCGGATCATTCGCCGCGAGCCTGAAGGCGCGTGCGATGGGAATGGACGACCGCGCCGTGGACACGAGCGATGAGCGCAAGAGCATCAGCGCGGAGAACACATTCATCGAGGACACCGAGGACCGCCCGACCTTGCGCGCGGCGCTGAAGGAACTCGCGCTCGACGTGGCGGACACGCTCGGCAGCCACGGAATCGGCGCACTCACGATCCAAGTGAAGGTCCGCTACAGCGATTTCACGACCATCACGCGGCAGGTGCGGCTCGAAGATCCGGTGACAGAGGCGAGGGAAATCTACCGCCTCGCGCAGTTTCTCCTCGCACGCGATCGGCTGGTGAAAAGTCCGCTGCGGCTGATCGGCATCGGCGTCTCGACATTCGTCCCGCCGCGCAGAAGCCAGCTCCTGCTCCCGATCTGATCCCGCTTTTCTGGATCGCTTCATCAATAATCTGAGTCGATCTCGCGACGCAGACCAATGTGGTTGAAAGGCCCCGATTGAAGAGAAGCGTAATTTTCCGTGCTCAATTTCCGCAAGCAGGAGCCACTGCATCACCCCGCGCTCCGGAAGATTAGTATCAAAGTAACGCCCGGATCGGTTCCGCGCCTTCCACGCCGACGAGCTTTTGATCTAGGC
>BJFP01000398.1 GCA_014189875.1 Verrucomicrobiota bacterium
GGAAACAATGGGGACTGCCTCCATGTCTTTCGGTGCAATCTACAGGGTTCGGGGCGTGCCCGCACCCGGCCACACAGGATTCAAGGGGGCCTGGCTCTCCGAATGGCTCATCCAGCTCGGCGCGGAAGTCACGGGCTTTAGCATCGGCATCCCCACCACCCCCTCCTTGTTTGAGCAAATCAAACTGGCCTCCCGTCTCCGCGACATCCGTGGTGACATCCGCGACCCCGTCGCCATCGCCGCTGCGGTGGATGCGACCAGGCCCGACTTTGTATTCCACCTCGCCGCACAGCCTCTCGTCCGGCTTTCCTACGAGATTCCCGTCGAGACATGGCAGACAAATGTCATGGGCACCATCCATATGATCGAGGCACTGCGTAATATTAGCCATCCTTGCGCCGCAGTCATGGTCACCACCGACAAATGTTACGAAAACCGCGAGTGGCTCCACGGCTATCGCGAAAACGATCCCCTCGGCGGCCACGATCCCTATAGTTCCAGCAAGGCAGCATGTGAGATTGCGATCGCCGCATGGCAGAAATCCTTTCTCGCGAACCATCCGCTGAAAATGGCCAGCGCCCGCGCCGGCAATGTCATCGGCGGTGGCGACTGGGCGCTGGATCGCATCATCCCAGACAGCATTCGCGCACTGGCCAGTGGCAATCCCATCACCGTGCGCAACCCCGCCGCCACTCGCCCCTGGCAGCACGTCCTCGAGCCGCTCAGCGGCTACCTCTGGCTCGCCGCCTGCCTTGCCGCACCACATTTGTCCTCGCGCGGTGCGGACCTCCGCACGCCCTTCAATTTCGGCCCTGGCACAGAGGCCAACCGCAACGTCGGCGAACTCGTCGCCGCGCTCCTCAAAACATGGCCCGGCACCTGGAGCGACGGCTCCACACCCGGCGCGCTGCACGAGGCGTCCCTGCTCCACCTTTCCACCGACAAAGCCCACAGCCTCCTGCGATGGCGGCCTGTCTGGTGCTTCGATGAAACCGTCGCAAAGACCGCCGCCTGGTATCGCCAGGCACACGGCGGGGCCGACGCCTACGCGCTCACACACGGCGACATCGCCGCCTACACCGCCGCCGCGACCGCCGCCCGCCTCGCATGGGCCGCCTAAAATATATTCCTCCGAACATCCATGAAACAACCCAATATTAGCGATGTCGGCCGATGCCGCGCCTGCCACCGGGCCGACATGCGCCGCTTCCTGCACCTCCCGCAGATGCCCTTCACGGACGACTTCATCCCGCCCGCCCGCTTCGGCCATGAATTCCGCGCGGACATAGATATCTTCATCTGTCCCGCCTGCATGACCGCACAGACACAGCATAACGTGGATATCGGTGACTACTACGAAGACTACCAGTATTCTGTCGGCGGCTCCACTATTGCAGGCCGCTTCATGCGCCTGCTCGCCACCAATCTCCAATCCGCCTACTATCCCGGCATCACCGGGCGCACGGTCCTCGAAGTCGGCTCCGGCGACGGCGAGCAACTCCTCGCGTTTAAGGAAACCGGCTGCCGCGTCCTCGGCTATGAACCGTCTTCCCAACTTTGCCAGGTGGCCGAGGCCAAGGGCATCCCCACCATCCAGGGACTCTTCACCGCAGATTCCATCCACCGCCTGCCGGAAGATTTCCGCGAAGTCCACATGGTCATGCTGTCGTACACATTCGACCACCTGCCCGCCCCGCGGGAATTTCTCGCCGCCGCGCGCACGATTCTGAACAAGGCCGAAGGCCTTCTGGTGGTCGAGATTCACGATCTTGAAAAAATCATCCAGCGTCAGGAATACTGCCTGTTTGAACACGAGCACTCGATCTATCTGACCGAATCCACCGCCCGCCAGCTATGCAATCTCGAAGGACTGGAGATCATCAGTTTCGACCCCGTCCCCGAAAAGGATCGCCGTGCCAATTCCCTCATCTTTGTCGCCACGCCCAAGGGTTCCAAATTCGCATCCCAGCCGGCCGTGCCGGGGACGCCGGCCGATTTTTCTAAGATCGGATATTATGACCAAGTAAGCGCAAATATCCGCGCCGGAATCGCCAATCTGGAACGCTTTGTGGACACCGTGACCGGACAGGGAAGAAAGCTCGCCGGCTACGGCGCGGGCGGACGCGGAGTGATGACCCTCGCCGCAATGGGCAACGCCTCCAAACTAAGCTATCTCGTGGACAAGAAGCCCAAGCGCCCCGGCCTGCTGGTTCCGAAATCCGGCATCCCGCTTGTCAGCCTCGACGAACTCAAGTCCAACCCCGTGGATGATATTTTGGTATTCAGCTTCGGCTACATGCGGGAGATACAGGCCGAAGTCGGCATGTTGGGCTACAAGCCCGGCCAGTTTCATTCCTTGCTGGACATTCTCGCCGGACAGTTCTGAACGATGCCGCCCCACATTGTCATCACCGGAGCCACTGGCTTCATCGGCTCGGCCATTGTCAGGGAGCTTGCCCTCCGCGGCACGCCCACGACTATCCTCCTCCGCCCGGATTCGGACACCGGCAGACTGCGGGGCATCAAGGGATTTGAGACATTGCATTATTCCGATTTGTCGGACGCCGCCACAGCCGACAGCCTCCGCCAGCGCAAGCCGGATGTATTCATCCACTGCGCATGGCGCGGAGTCGGAGGGCGGGACAGGAATGAATCCTATCAGATAACTGGCAACGTCCCCGCAGCCATCCACGCTGCGACGCTGGCCGCCGACGCTGGCTGCGCACAATGGATCGGCCTCGGATCACAGGCCGAATATGGGAACCTGAACCAGCGCATCAACGAGGATGCCGCCCTGCGCCCCACCACACTCTATGGAAAGGCCAAGCTGGCTGCAGGCATCGCGGCGCTCGCGCTTTGCGAGGCCCGGCAAATTTCCGGCGCATGGATGCGGGTCTTTTCCACCTATGGGCCGGGCGACGCCGCCCATTGGTTCATCCCGTATGTGATACAGGAATTTCTGGCGGGCCGTGCCCCTGAGCTGACAAACTGCGAGCAGATGTGGGACTATCTCTACGTTGGCGATGCCGCGCGGGCAGTTGTCGCTCTCGCCGATGGCAGGACATCCGGCGTCTTCAATCTAGGTTCGGGCACCGCGCGTCCGCTGAAAACAATCATCGAGACCATCAAAGGACAGACGGGGTCAGATATTGAGCCGCGCTATGGTGCCGTGGCCTATCGCCCGGATCAGGTGATGCATCTGGAAGCCGATATTTCGCGCCTGCATTCCGCAACTGGCTGGCAACCGATTACGGAACTTGACGACGGCATCCGCGCCACGGTCGCATTTGAAAAAACACGGCAAGCCGCCTGAGAAATCTTCACCAACCACTGACAGCCAATGAACGAATCACTCAATCAACTGGGACATCATGCAGCGAAATACGCGCCAGGGGAAACCGGCGTCATGGACAGGCTTTGCGAGGCCTTCACCTCCTCCGCGGTTCCCGTGGCGCAGCGGCTCCAGACTTTTCCGCGGCACGTTCGCCGCCAGGATGTCGCGCGCTTCCTCGTGAAGCACGAACTGTTCAAGGCATCCCTCAATGCGAACGGAAGCATCGTCGAGTGCGGCGTGTTTGCCGGCGGCGGCCTGTTTGGCTGGCTGCACTTCTCATCCATTTACGAACCCTATAACCATACCCGGCGGCTTATCGGATTCGATACGTTCTCCGTATTTCCCTCCGTGCAT
>BJFP01000399.1 GCA_014189875.1 Verrucomicrobiota bacterium
CGCTCCCGAATTCCGCGCAGCCGATCACGCACGCATCCGCTGGGTGGGCCTGCGCCGAAGCGCACCACGCTGCCCGCGCGCCGTCCTTCACCGTGCAGGATCCTGCGCGGAGAAAACACGCGCGCGCAGCGAGGTGGCCGAGCGGCGAGCCGGGCGCGGGCACTGCGAAAATCCACTCGGGATTTCCCGGCACGCAAGCGCTGCGGTCGAAAACGCGCGTGTTCTCGACGTGCAGCCCGACGGGCGCGAGCAGGGCGTTCAGGTTGTCGCCGTATTTGTCGTGCTCGTATTCCGTCACCACGAGCAAGCCGCCGCCCGCGCGCACCCACGCGAGCACGGCGGAGATTTCCTCCGGCGCAAGCGCGGGCGGGCCGGAGGATGTCGTACGCTCCCAGCGCGGATCGCACGGGTGCAGCAGCGCGAGCACGTCCGCACCGGCGAGGAGCTTTTCCGTGAGTGGAAAGTCGCGGTTGCGGAGGACTTCAAAATCACGCCCCGCAAGAAGGTCCGCTGCGCGCGAATATGAGGAGCTTTGCGGATCGTCGCTCCCAAATTCTGCGGCCCGCTCCGCGGAAAGCGACCAGCTCTCGCTGTGAAATTCATCAGCGAGAAAGCGGACGAACTTTCGCGGCGCGGGGTTCATCGTGTGCCTCCGGCGCAAGATACCCGGTGCGTCCCGTTGCGCAATCTTCGCGAAGCTTGCCCGTCGGAAGCGCGGGCAGATGCGCGGCTACTTCCTCGCCTCTTCGCTCTCGACGAATGCGTAGCAGAGCATGTGCAGGATGTTCATCTGCACGTCCTCGACGCGGCCGTAGTGCGTGTCGCCGACGGCGATGACCTGATCGGCGAGCGCAGCGGCGCGTCCGCGTTTTCCACCGACGAGCGCGATCGTCTTGAGGCCGCGCGGCTTTGCCCATTCGAGCGCCTTCACGACGTTCGGCGAATTGCCGCTCACGCTGATGACGAGCAGCACGTCGCCGGCCTCACCGTAGTTGTGCAACTGGCGGAGGAATGAATCGTCGAACGAGTAGTCATTCCCGATGGCGGTGATCCACGCGATGTTGTCCGTGAGCGACATCACGCGGAACGGCGTGCCGATCGCCTCGCTGGAATTTTTCCCGAGATCGGTGACGAAGTGCGAGGCGTTCGCCGCGCTGCCGCCATTGCCGCACACGTAGATGCGCCGTCCGGCGCGGTGCGCCTCGCGCAACGTCGCGATGAGCGGCACGAGGTCGGCGGGGTTGATCGTGTCGAGCGCCTTTTTCTGCGAGGCGACGTAGTTGTTGAGCCAGTCGAGCATCCGCGACACTTCGGCGAAATATCCAGCGCTGTCCAGAATCCGATGCGCCAGACCGCCTACCGCCGCCGGCGGCTACAGCGAGGAGAGGCAGAGCGCGAGCGCGCCGACCGGCACGGCGTCCTCGCCGAGCGCTGCGAGTTCGATGCGCGGGCCGGGCGCGAAGGCATCCATCACCCAGCGTGGGAGCGCGGCGGCGAGGCGCGCGCGGAGTGGTTCGCCGATGAGGCCGAGGCCGCCGCCGACCACGATCATCTCGGGATGCAGGAGCTGCACGGCGTGGCTGAGGGCAAAGGCAAGTTCGTCCATCGCACCGGTGAGGATGCGATCCGCGAGCGGGCAGCCTGCGGCGATCGCGGGCGCGAGGATGCGCGCGCCGGGCTCGGACTTCGCGGCAAGCTGCGCCAGCACGCTCTGCGGATCCTCTTTCACCGCATCGCGAACCGCGCGATCCACGGCCCAGCCCGAGCAGCGGTCCTCGACGATGGTGCCGTCGCGTTCGAGTCGGATGTGGCCGATCTCGATCTCGCCGGGCACCGCGCCGTGGTAGATGTGCCCGTCCACGACGAGGCCGCCGCCGACGCCGCTGCCGCTGTTCACCCAGAGGACGGGGTTCGCATCGCGGCCCGCGCCATGCACGGCCTCGCCGAGGGCGGCGACGTTGGCGTCATTCTCCACGAAGACCGGGAGCGACGTGCCCTCGCGCAGCCAGTCGCCGAGCGGAAAATTGTCCCAGCCCGCGATGTGGTGGGAGCACTTGATGCGGCCGGTCTTCCAATCCACCGGGCCGCCGTAGCCGACGCCGATCGCGCGCGGGCCCCACTTTGTGATCAGCTCCGGAAGCGCGCCGATGATCTGCGCGCGGATGCCTTCGCCACCCCCAGCGCGATCCACGGCGAAGCGCACGCGCGCCACGATCGCGCCGTCCGCGGTGCCTGCGCAGACCTGAAGTTTAGTGCCGCCGATTTCGATCGCGAGAAAGTGCATGGGCACGGTCTGCCTCGCCGCGCATTTTCACGCGAGTGTTCCGATGCGGCGGCGGCGGAGTCAGTCGGCGAGGACGGGGCCGGAGCCTTCGTCGCGAATTTGTGTTTTGTCTTTGTCGCTCATTGGGTGGTTCGGGCGTTTGGAAATCAGCCGCATCCCTCGCTGTTGCCGCAGTCCTGGCAGGTGCCACATACACCAGTGCGGATGACTCTCCCGCTGCCGCAGAAGGAGCAGGTGATGCCCATGTATGCGCTGCCGAGCGCGACGGCGAGTCGCTTGGCTCTGATGTCGTCAACGCTCGCGTCACCCGGACGGACATCGCTGCCGCCGTTGTCGTTGCCGGACACGGACAGCGGTGCGCCGATTCCGTTTGGGCTGATGGTGAGCTTGGGCGTCATGGCAGTTTCACGGCTATGAACAGCCTTGGCTGGTGCCGCACTCGGTGCAGCAGCCGCACGCGCCGGCGCGGATGACTTTGTTGCTGCCGCAATTCGAGCAAAGGATGTCCATGAACATGTTGCCCAGCGCGTCCTTCAGACGTTCGGCGTGGGTGTTCCCCTTTACCTTGATCTGCGGATGGCCGTCGTTGCCACCCTCATGGGTGATGATGTCGATGACTTCCTTCTCGCCGGTGCGGACGAGGTCGGACACGGGGCGGTTGATGGCGCCCTTTTCGATGTCCGCCAATTCCTTCAGCGGGAGATCGGCCTGTGCCTTGTTCGGCGAGGTGGCCTCCTTGTAGCCCTTGATGAACTGGCAGCCGAGCCAGCGGAACACGTAGTCGGTGATGCTGCTCGCGGTGCGGATGTCGGGGTTCTGCGTGAAGCCGGACGGCTCGAAGCGCGAGTGCGCAAACTTGCGGACCATGCTCTCGAGCGGCACGCCGTATTGCAGGGCCATCGAGGTGAGCGCGCCGACGGTGTCCATGAGGCCGCCGATGGTGCTGCCTTCCTTCTGCATCTGAACGAACAGTTCGCCCGGCTGGCCATCGTCGAACATGCCAACGTTGATGTACCCCTCATGGCCGGCGATATCGAACTTGTGATTGAGCGCAATGCGCGTGTCGGTCATGCGGCGGCGCACCGGCTGGCCGGCCTTCGTGCGAAGCTCGGTGATTTCCCTCTCAAGCTCCACGACGCGGCCTTCGAGCTGCGTCTTGTCGCTGAGTTCGGCTTCGACATCGGCGAACCCATCCGCGACCGCGACCGCACCGTTGCTGCCGTGCTTTTTCTTGTCGGCGGAAAGCGGCGCGCTGCGCTTCGAGCTGTCGCGGTAGATCGCGATGGCCTTCAGCCCGAGCTGCCAGCCTTCGATGTAGGTGTTCATGATGTCCT
>BJFP01000400.1 GCA_014189875.1 Verrucomicrobiota bacterium
TACGCCAGCCTTCAGTTCGAAGTGGGTCTCAGTGTCATGTCGGCTGCGCTCGGAATGGTTACCGGCGCCCTTTACGGATTCAATAACGCCCGAAAATGGATTTTTCATCGCACTGCGGTGACGAGCATCGGCGGGCTTATCATCATCGAGTCCGCAATGATTGCGCTCATGGACCTGAGCACGACCCGGAATGTCATGCTCTTTTCGGTCGTGAGCGCTGGGTATCCGGTCCTGCCCTTTGGATTCGCCGCAGTCCAAGGATACCGCCGAAGTGTGGCGGAATCTCGCCAGCGGACGGAGTCAGGGAATTCTTGATTGCGAATGGCCGCTACGCGACATTGCAGCGATGGATTTAGCGCCACCACGAAAGTGTTCCAAACGAGCCGACCGCCCTCACTCCGGCCGATGAGCAACGCCGCATCCTGCCCGGCCTGCGGAACCAGCGTCGCCACGCCCTTGGAGCACATCGGACTCGATGAACAACACCGCTCCTACTCTCCCGGCAACCCTGCTGTGGCGGACGAATTGACCCGGCTGGCGAACGTCCCCGGCGATCAATATCAGATGCTCAGGTGCGGGCAATGTGGGCTGGAGTATTGCGAACCGTTCGTTGCACCCGGCGAGCAGTCGTACCAGCTCGTTTACAAAACTCTGAGCCTCTACCCCGGCGAACGCTGGGAGTTCAAGTTTGTGCCCGGCCAACTGTCCAAGCAGGACACGATCGGGGAGATCGGCTGCGGCAGTGGGGAGTTCCTCAAGATTTGCCGAAGTGCCGGCATCCCGGCCATGGGCGTTGATTTTTCCAAGGATGCGATCGACTCCTGCATCGCCTCCGGTCTCGACGCGAAACTGATGGACGTCAGCGGTGAATCCTCCGCCTTTGTCGCAGCGAACCGTCGCACCGCCATTGTCGCCTTTCAGGTGCTGGAGCACCTCGCGAATCCTACATCCCTTTTCGCGCTCGCCTCCGAATGGTCCGCACCCGGCGCGAGCCTCTGGGTCGCGATTCCCAGTAACCGGCGTCCATCGCGAATCTTTCACGAACGGGACTTTCTGGATCAGCCTCCGCATCACATGACCCGATGGACGGAGGATTCGCTGAAGATTGTCGGCGAACGCAATGGCTGGAAGCTTGCGCGTCTGCTTTATGAGCCGATGACTTTGATGACGCGGCTTTGGTGGATCGCCACCCGCACGCGGACCTACAAGGCATTCGCCGCGACGCGGTTCCATAAAGCGAGGTCCTTGGAGATGGCTCTCCGCACCATGATTTATCCGTGGGCTTTGCTTCGCTCGCTCACCATGGGTGAATCCATGTCCGGCCAAACGATGATGGTTCAATACGCCAAAGCCTGATTTAACCCTAGAACCCACCTTGGCCTCCAGCATCTGCACTCTTTTTGAGGGCGATTACCATTACGGCTTGGGAGCCCTGACTAACTCGCTTTACGCCCATGGTTTTCGGGGAACGATCTGGGCCGGTTACCGGGGTGATTTGCCGCCTTGGGCGAAGCCTGCGACCGCGCACTCCACTTATGCCGAGTATCAGGTCGCGGAAGGTTGCGTCATTCGATTCCTCCGCCTCGAAACCACGGCTCATCTGACCAACATCAAGCCGGACTTCATGCTTTCGATTCTCGACCAGCATGACCCGGCTTGCGATGCGCTGTTCTACATTGATCCGGATATTGTGATCAACGAGCCTTGGCCTTCGTTCGACGAATGGATCACCTGCGGCGTCGCGGTTTGCGAGGATGTGAATTCGCCGTTCCCTGTGCATCATCCGCGTCGGGTCGGATGGCGGCGCTGTTTTGGGAAGATTGGCATCACGCTGCGTCCGCGAGATGCATCGTACGCCAATGGAGGATTTGTTGGAATTGCCCGCGGGAACCGGGAGTTTCTCGTCACATGGAAGCGGCTGCAGGACGCGATGTGGACTGTCATTGGTGGTGCTGAATTCGCAGGGATTCCGGGCGGTCCGTCGGTCGCAGGGCGGAGCGGTTTCTTTGACTGCTTCGGAAAGACCGATCAGGATGCACTCAACGCTGCAATCGAAGCGGCAGGGGAAATCCCAGTCAGCTTTCTTGGCCGGCAGGCGATGGGATTTGAAGCGGGAAAGGCGATGCTGCCCCATGCGCTGGGGGTTGCGAAGCCCTGGCGCAGGCATTACATCCGCGAAGCGCTGGCTGGCCGGCCACCGACTCCGGCGGATCGCAGCTTCTGGGAACACGCGGCAGGCCCCGCAAGCGCCCTCAGCCGGAACACGATTGCGCGGGCAAAGGTTTCACTTGCGATCGCAGCGGCGATCGGTCGCTTCATCCGGCGCTCCTGATACTAAATGCTGCAGCCGCCCTACAAAGATTCACTGACGCTGCTGAAAGTGTCGGAAAAATGGGACCTTCTATCAGGGCTTCGGTTTCTGCTGGCGCTTATCGTTGCCGCAATCCGCGGCAAAAAATAGGATGAATTCGAAGTTGATTTTCACCGCCTAACTCCCGCATGCGTATTGCTTTTCTCTGCGGCTCCCAGGAAGCCGGTCGTGACGGAGTGGGGGACTACACCGCCGGATTTGCCGACGAACTGCGGCTGCAGGGCCACGAGGTCATGGTCATCGGTCTCAGGGATAAGTTCGTCAGCGAAACAACCTTCAGCGAGCGCCGAACTGCGGGCGGGGCCATTCCCATCCTGCGGCTCCCGTCTGCGCTGCCGTGGGCCGAGTGCATCGCGCAGGCGCGGACGCAGCTCGACCGCTTCGATCCCGAGTGGGTGAGCCTGCAATTTGTCTGCTACACATTCCACCCCAAGGGTCTGGTTTACGGCCTCGCCGGGAAGCTCGCACCGCTGCTCAAGGGGAGGAAGTTGCACATCATGTTTCACGAACTCTGGCTGTGCAAGGAGCTGGGATGGGGCTGGAAACAATGTGCGGTCGGCGCGCTGCAACGGTTTTTCATCCGGTGCTTCATCCGTGCGTCCAACCCCGATGTCATGCACACCAGCAACGCGACCTATGCAGCGTTACTCAACCGGAGCGGCATCCCGGCAACGGAGTTGGGCTTGTTCGGAGCGGTCCCGATTCCTCCCGTGTCCGGAAAGGCATGGATTGAAGCGCAGTTGCGCAATGCGCTCGGTGCCGGGTATTGCCGTGAAGCCGTCTGGCTCTTTGGCCTCTTCGGTGCATTGCATGCGCAATGGCCGCCGGAGCCATTGCTCACTCGCCTGCATCATGCGGCACAAGATGCGGGAAAAAAGCCAGTGCTCCTCTCCATCGGACGCACCGGCGATGCGGGGGCGGAACTCTGGAAGCGCATCGCCCACGACTATGCTGACCGCTTCGCCTTCGTCCGTCTGGGTGAGCAACCCACGGGGCATGTTTCGGAATACCTTTCTTTCCTCGACTGCGGAATCGCGACCACACCCCGTTCCATCATCGGGAAGAGCAGCACTGTCGTTTCCATGCTCGAACACGGATTGCCCGTGATTGTCAACCGCACCGACACTCCGGGATTCGTTGCTCCCCCGAGAGACGACGAAACCCTCTTGATTGCATGTGACTCTCAACTCGAAAAGCATCTGCAAGCTGGCCTGACCAAAGGCCCATGCAGCTCTCGG
>BJFP01000401.1 GCA_014189875.1 Verrucomicrobiota bacterium
ATTCGCCGGGGGCACGGCACAAGACGCATCGCCAGCGGCGCCAAGGGGATCCAATCGGCACGGACACCTGGAAACCGGAAACTTTCACCAACCAAAATAACACCCACTCCATGAGCAAACGACGAACGTCCCGAGTCCTGATGCCTGCCCTGCTTTTTACCAGCTTTCTGGTGACAACAGCCGGCGCGCAAGAAACTGTCGATCCAGGGAGATTCACGGCCCTGACTGTCGAACAGGCCCGGAACCTGAAGCCGAATCGCGGCAGCTTGCGATTTGACAAGCTGACCGAACTCACGCCGGCCGTCGCGGCCATCCTTGCGGAGCAAGAGGCGGAACTTACGTTCAGCGCTCTAACAAGCCTGTCGGCGGAGTCCGCCAAGGCGCTCGCCGGCCACAAGAAAAGCCTGTTGTTTCCGAAGCTGGCCGGGATTGCCGCGGACGCGGCTCAAGCCCTTGCGCGGCATGAAGGCGGTTCGCTGGCGTTGAACGGTCTTCCGACCGTGTCGCCCGAAGTCGCGAAAGCCCTGGTGGACTACAAAGGGGACCTGCATCTCAACGGCGCGAAGGAGGTTTCGGCAGACGCCGCCGCGGTGCTTGCGGGCCGCAAGGGAGCCATCCATCTCGATGGACTGACAAGCCTGACCTCGATTCCGCTCGCCGAGAAGCTGGGCGGCCAGAATTTCATGCGTCTCCAAGCCCTCACCACGATTTCCGACGACGTGGCCAGGGCGCTCTTTATGAGCCCGGATGCGAAGAAAGGAGTCGAGCTTTTGCTCGGCTTGAAGGAGTTGTCGCTCGGGACGGCAAAGGCGATGGGCGAACGCGGGCGGACAGTTAGCGCGCATTTCCATATGTATGAACTGGAATCAATTCCGGACGAGATAGCGGAGGCGCTATCGTGCCAGGCCGCCATCCGCTGTTCAAAGGTGACCATGCTCTCGGACCGCGCCGCCAAGGCGCTCAACAAATTCGTCCATGTACACATGTATGCCCTGTCGGACGTATCCAACGAGGCCCTGGAGATGTTTTCCAAGCGTCAGACATTCGTAATCCACGGGCTCAAGAAGCTCGACTGCGTGCCGTTTGCATCGACATTGATGTCGAATAATTCGGATTTCCTGGACCTGAATAAGTTGGAGACGATTTCGGATGAGGCCGCGGATGCACTGGCGAAGGACGCGATACGATCGAAAAGAGGCGTGGTGCCGCTTCCCTCGCTCAAGTCGTTGAACTCGGTCGCGCTCGCGGAGGTGCTCGCGGCGCAAAAGGGCAACTTGCGACTGCCAAAGCTGGAGAAAGTGTCCGATGCCGCGCTCGGTGCGCTGGTCGCGCACAAGGGACCGATCGATCTTTCCGGCCTGACAACGCTCCCGGTCCCGCAGGCGGCGGCGCTGGCAAAGGCGCTTGCGGGCCGGGAAGACGAACTCGTCCTCAACGGGGTGCAGGAACTAAGTGACGAGGCAGCCAGGGCGCTGGCTGAGACCAAGGGCAGGATTTCATTGCCCCGGCTGACGAAGATTTCGGAAGCCAGTGCGGCGGCGCTCCGGAAAAATGCAGGAATCTCATTGCCGAAATAGCCAAGGCAGCCTCCTGATTGAAAAACCAACAAGCCAGATGCCAAACTTCATGACGACCCGACTCATCAGCGCCCTATCCGTGGCGGCCCTCCTCGGCGGGATTTTGCCCGTTCAAACCAGCGCCCAGAATCCCGATCCAGCGAGAGCAAAGACCTTGACCGTCGAACAAGCCACGGAACTTCTGAAGCGGCCCAACGCGTTGAGATTGGGTGTCACGGAGCTTTCGCCCGAAGCGGCGTCAGTGCTTGCCGGGTTCAAGGGGGCGCTGAGCTTTGAAGTCCTTTCCAGCCTCTCTCCGGCGGCAGCCGCGGCGCTTTCGCCCTACGGTGGCGAACTCAACCTTCCCGGACTTAAGACCCTTGCTCCTGACGTGGCCGCGGGGCTTGCAAAGCGCGAGCACGGTTCGCTGATCCTTCAGGGCATCACGCAGGTGTCGGTCGAGGCCGCGAAGGCATTGGCAGATTACAAGGGCAACGTGAATCTGGCGGGCGTGAAGGAAATCACAGCGGACTTGGCGGCAGCATTCGCGCCACATGCCGGCATGCTTGTGTTGGGCGCAACCGAGGTCTCGGACGATACCGCCGCGGCTCTTGCGAAGCACGTCGGGGGAATCACGTTGGGGGCGCTGGCGAGGCTGACCTCGACGCCTCTTGCCCGGAAGCTGGGCGAGCAGGAGCGTCTGTCGCTAAACTCGGTAACCTCGATCACAAAGGACATCGCGGATGCGCTGGGGCCGCGAGCCGGCGAGAAGAAGCACCATGTTCTGGGAATAGGCCTGAAGGAACTGCCGGCTGACGTTGCCGAGTCCTTGGCCCACGGGTGGGAATTGACTTACTTCACGGCCTTGCTGGACCTTTCCGCCGATGCGGCGGCGGCCCTCGCAAAACACCGCACGTCCCACCTGGGGTTCAATGTGTTGGAGAAACTGTCGCCCGAGGCCGCCCGGTCCTTGGCCCACGCGCCCACGCTGCTCGTGGTCTTGTACGGCTTGAAGGAGGTTTCTCCCGAAGTCGAACTGGCCATGGGGAGCGGCCCTGCCTCGTGGCAGGTCTGGGCATTGACGAAAATCACCAAGGCGGAATTCGCCACCGCGCTCGTCAAACGGCAGGGCCCCCACCGGGAACTCGATAAGGTCGCGTTCCTATCCGACGAGGCGGCTGGCGTTTTCGCGGCGGACAGCAGCGATGCCGCGCTAAAGAACATGCAGTTTCCGGGGCTGACCTCGCTCACGCACGTTCCGCTGTCGGCGAAACTCGCCATTCGGCACAAGGATCTGAAACTCGCGAAACTGACCGCGCTCCCCGATGACGTGGCGAAGGCGCTCGCGACCCAAAAGGGCAGGCTCGATCTCTCCGGCGTGCAGTCGCTATCTGCCGAAGCGGCAAAAGCCCTGGCCGGCCACGAGGGCGAACTCAAGCTCGACGGAGTGAAGGAGATTTCCGACGAGGCCGCAAAGGCGCTGGCGCAGGCGGTTGGCGCGGTTTCTTTGGGAAGCTTGGAAAAGGCGTCTCCGGCTGCCGCAGCCGCGCTCAAGACCAACACAAAGATCCTCCTGCCGGCGAAACTCAAGTGAGCTTCGCTGACTTGGAACCTGCAACTTGAAACGAGATTCCCAATGCCCCGATGTGTTTCGATGATGGGCGTCTTGCGATTGATCGTCAGCCGGGCAATTTCATGACATGGTTCATCGACTGCATCGAATTTGTTGCCACAAAGTGGCGAACGTTGATTGCCAGGGTGAACCTCCTAGTGCTAAGTCACTCATGGAGTAATGGTAATACGCGAAAAGAATTAGCTGGTACTAAGTAGTTTCCTGTATAGATGGGAGTGATGCCAAAGAAAAAGCATCACATCCGACTGAGTGCCGAAGAACGCGTGCAACTCGAAACCATCGTGCGCAAAGGCAAAGCCAATGCGCACCGCCAGCGCCATGCGCGCATCCTGCTGCTGGCCGACACGAACGCCCCCGAAGGGGGCTGGAGCGATTCGCGGATCGCGGGGGCCGCGCACACGAGCATCCCGA
>BJFP01000402.1 GCA_014189875.1 Verrucomicrobiota bacterium
CTCCTTCAGCGGTGACCGCTTCGTCTGCTTCTTCCACTTCTTCCTCAGCGTCCCTTTTCGCGCTGACAAATTCGTCCTCCGGAAAATCGGCGTGGACCGGGTCTTCATAGGGGGGTGGCGTTTTGGTTCCGAGTGTTTTGTGGAAGCGGTCCGCAAGATCCTCGCCCATCGCGCTAAATTCATCCATGCTGGTCGCGAACTCCTCAAGAAAATCTTCGACAGAATCGTAAACGAAGCGGTGTCGGCTGACGGCGAGGTCCGCCAGCCAGAGGTGCAGGCGCTGTAGCACGGAAGGGGCGAAGTCATGTTTTGCGCGGAACTCATCATGGTGAGTGAGGCGGCGTGGATAGGTGTCTTCGTCGGAATAAATACGAATGGCCAAGTAAAGCGTGGGCTGAATGCCGAGGGCGCGGTCGGTGGCCGAGATCTGTTCCCAATACTTCCCAATCGCCACGCGCACTTTTGTTCCTTTAGCGAGGTCGAAAGTGACCGGTTCGAAGTCTGGGTCGGGTTCCGGTGCGTCTTCCATGGGTCACGGTGCGTTGTCGAAATCCGCGGGGACTCTGCCGAAGGTACGTTGAAGCTGATGCGGAATCTCGGCGCTCATAGGATTTGCCAACGGATAGTGAAAAGCGGATTCAAGGCACACTGTTGCGCGAGTTTTCCTTCCGTTTCGGCAATCAGATCGTCGCGCCTCGCATCAATTTCATCCTGGTGCTCGAAGAGTGCCCTTCGGCGGGTTGCACGGTGGCTTTCGAGAGCCCGGACCTGCTTTTGCGCCGCGAGCTTTTCGTCCAAAGTGGGCGCGGCGAGTGCGGCGCGGCGTGTTTCCCTGATCTGGCGATCAATTTCTTTGATCTCGCGATCGAGGACTAATTTGAGGTCATCGGCCCAGCCGTCCAGTTTTTCCGCCTCCGCCTCGAAGAAGCGGGCATTTCGTTCGGAAATGGTGCGCTGGATCGTGGCCTGACGCCGACCAATGGCCTCGCCGATTTCATCGGGGGCGATGCTAAGACACGACCCGGTGACTCTGCCGGGCAGCGTGAACAACCGCGAAGCGATCGGTTCGTCGAGCAATGTGCCATCGTCCGTTAGCGCCCCGAAGATCAGGTGATCTTCCACCTGATCGAGCTATTCAATGGTGAAACACGAGAGGGTAAGCCAGCCGGATTTCCCGACGAACGGCTCCAGGGCGCTGATAATTCCCTTGTGCTCGCCGTAGTCGAAACAGACTTCCTGCAATGGCAGATCCCGGGCCTTCGCCTGCGCGAGGATCGCCTCGGCAAGCGGATGATTGAGACGGTAGAGGTGCGCCTCTCTGGAGCGGCGCGGGAGTTCATAGAAACCAAGCGGGATGACGTCGGAACATGATGGAAACGGGCAGGCGTTGAGCCGGAACGAGGATTCATCAATGAACTCCGCATGGTCGCGCAACTCATGCGAGGTCAGGCGCATGAGGAAACGTTCGAGACGGTTCAGCGATTCTTTGGACGCATCCGCACGCACCCTCAGCTTTTCGCGCACTTCATCGTCGAAGTTCTCCAGTAACTTGCGGCGCGTGGCAGTCATGGCCTCATTGATTTCGAGGCTGAGTTCGAGTTGGAGTTGATCGAAAGCGACCTTGATTTCCTCGTGCTTGCGGCAGCGCTGGTAGATGTCGGCGATGCGCTTCTCGAAGTCCACGCCGCTCTCGATTGCTCCGAGCACCTCGTCGCTTGCGCCGAAGACACCCTCAAAAAGCATGAACTTTTCCGAGAGGAGTTCGTAAACACGCTGGTCGGCCGCGTTCTTGCGGTTGAGAAAATTGACGACAACCACGTCGTGCTTCTGCCCGTAGCGATGGCATCGGCCGATGCGCTGCTCGATCCGTTGGGGGTTCCACGGCAGATCGTAGTTCACCACGAGGGAGCAGAATTGGAGATTGATGCCCTCCGCACCCGCCTCCGTCGCAATCATGATGCGGCCTTCCTCGCGGAAATAGTCCACGAGGGCCGAGCGCATGTCGGCGGACTTGGAGCCGGTCACACGGTCCGTGCCCGCGTGCTTTTCCACCCACGCCGAATAGATCTCCTTGGAGCGGTCGTCAGTATTCGAACCGTTGAACAGAACAATTCCATCGGCGAATGGGCTGTCTGCCAAGACCCGCAGCAGATAGCTCTGTGTCTTGCGCGACTCGGTGAAGATAATCGCCTTCTGAGCACCGCCTATTTCCGCAGCCTTGGTGAAGGCGATGGCGAGAGCCTTCACCAGCGCCTTGCCTTTTGCGTTGTGCGTGATGGAAACGGCAAGATTGGCGAAAGCATCGAGCTCTGCGATCTCGGCTTCCATGGCAGCCCGGTCGCCATCGGAAAGCGGGTCGTTGGGCTGGTCGTCCGACCATTCTTCAGCCGTTTCATCAAGTGCCTCGTAATCCTCGTCCAATTGTTCCTCAAGAGACTCCGCGGTCTTCTGTTCCTGAAGCTTTGCCTTGAGTCGGTTGGAAATCGTCGCGAGTGCGCCTGCGATTGCGAACGTGGATGATGCCAGAAGCTTCCGCAACACGAGCGTCATGAGTGAACGCTGGCTGGCGGGCAAAGCCTGGAGATTTTCGCGCCGGAGATAATCAGACACGAGATCGTAAAGCCGGTCCTCGCCTTCCTCCGGCGTGAACTCTTCGACCATGGGCAGGCGCTTCGTGAACGGGATGTAAGAGGTTACCTGCCGGCGGAGCGTGCGATGACAGATCGGTTTGAGCCGCGCCTTGAGTGTCTGGAACACTTGGGCCTGGGTGAGATTGGCAAACTGTTCCCGGAAACTCTTGAGGTCGCCGAACGTGTGCTCGTCGATGAAACTGACGAGTCCATAGAGTTCGAGGAGCGAGTTTTGCAGCGGCGTGGCGGTGAGCAGCAACTTGTGCTTGTTCGCGAGCGCGAGCTTGAGCGTGTTTGCGATGACGTTCGCCGGCTTGTAAACGTTCCGGAGGCGATGGGCCTCGTCCATCACCACGAGATCCCACGCCGTGTTCGAAACATCGGCAGCCTTGTTGCGGGCGAACTGATACGAGCAGATGACGATGGTGTCCGTGGTTTCAAACGGGCGAAAATTCCCCGCCTTCATCGCGGCGTTGTAGGATTTGGTTTCAAGAAGCTGGCACGGCAAAAAGAACTTCTCAGTCAGCTCCTGATGCCACTGCTTGCGGAGATTCGCGGGAGTGATGACGAGGATGCGCCGCTTGCGTTCGGCCCATTTCTGCGAGACGACAAGTCCCGCCTCGATGGTCTTGCCGAGGCCGACTTCATCGGCGAGTAGCGCACCCTTGGAGAGCGGCGAGTTGAACGCGAACAGGGCCGCGTCCACTTGGTGGGGATTCAAATCCACCTGTGCACCTGCCACCGCGCCGGCGAGCTTCTCCATGCTGTCGGAAGAGCAACGTTTGGTCAGCTCGTGCGCGAAATACTTGGCGTGGTAGTCCGTGAGCGTCATGCGATGGGATCGAAACTGTCGACGTGCTCGGTGCTGAAATCAGCCTCCAAGCTGCTAGGCGAGAATTTCACGGCGGCTTCCCAGAGGCGTTTCTCCAACGTCTCGGGTGTGGTGTCCATCTCCGCG
>BJFP01000403.1 GCA_014189875.1 Verrucomicrobiota bacterium
GAAGGTCGCCGCGGCATTGGCTTCGTCCCGGTCTTGGGATGGGAAGCTCCCCGCAGTGAAGTCGATTTCCGTCGAGGCGGCCGACGCTCTCGCGCGGCGGAACGGCAATCTCTCATTGGACAGCGTGCCAACACTCACGGATGCCGCGGCGGCAGCGCTGGCGCGGCACCGGGGCGGCACGCTCTCGCTCAATGGTCTCAAGACGCTCTCCGACGCCGCCGCCGCAGCGTTGGCCGGTCGCGAAGGACGGCTGTCGCTCAACGGGCTCACCACGCTCTCCAGCGGCACCGCGAAGGCGCTGGC
This sequence comes from Verrucomicrobiota bacterium, assembly GCA_014189875.1. Classification (GTDB taxonomy): domain Bacteria; phylum Verrucomicrobiota; class Verrucomicrobiia; order Chthoniobacterales; family Chthoniobacteraceae; genus SXWH01. The sequence continues at coordinate 304 of BJFP01000403.1, forward strand.
GGCCCACAAGGGGGACTGGCTCTTCCTCGACGGGCTGACCACGCTCACCGACGATGCGGCAAAGTCGCTGGCGCAGCATCGCGGCGTGGTATCCCTGCTCGGCCTGACCACGCTCACCGCCGATGCGCTCAGGACGCTGAAGGCCAACCCGAGAATCGATTATTCGGAAAAGTTCCGGACCGCGGCCGTCGCGGGGAAGCCCGTCGCGGCGGATGCGAAGTTGCTCCGTTCGTTTCTCGATTCGCACTGCGCGAACTGCCACGATCAGGGCGAAAAGGAGGGCGACTTCGCACTCGACAGGCTCGCGCAGGACAATGTTGCCGGCCGCGTGGCTTACGCCTCCATCCTGGAGCGTTTGCGCGCCGGGGACATGCCCCCTGCGAAAAAGCCGAGGCCCGACGCCGCCGAGGCCGCCGCGGTGATGAAATGGATCCAGGCGAAACTGGACACGCCGCTCCCGGGCAAGCCCGCCTATTTTGTCGTGAAGGAAAAGCCCATTGATGGCAACCGGCTCCCCAATGCGATCCTCTTTGGCGGTCCGCGCGGGCCAAGCGTCCCGCCGCCGCCGCGGCTGTGGCGCATTTCGCCGGACGCCTACAACAGTTGGCTTGGTGAATTCAAGGCAGGCGGGCAGCAGCCCTTCGGCATCATACAGGATGCCGGTTTCAAGGATTTCTCCGCCCTCTACTCCCCCGACGAGGGGGCATCCGGCCTTCTCCTCTCCAATGCCGAGCAACTCGTGGGAGGCCAGGCGTCTGCCCATAAGCTTGTCAATGTGAACGAGACCCCCTCCACCATCAAGGGGCCGCCGGTCTGGCCGGATGAAGCCCGGGCAAAGACAGCGACGCCCAAGGAGCAAGAGGCGCTCAAGGCGGGCATCCGGGTGAGTTCGGGCAGGAGTGAATTCGCTCCGCTGCTGCATCCGCAGGTCAGGGCGAATCCGGAGGAACTGGCGAAGGCCCTCCAATCGCAATACATGGTTGCCGTGGCCCGGCCTCCCGACGCCAAGGAGCTGGAGAGCCTTGTCGCTCTTTACAACCAAATCGCCGCGTTCGGGGATTGCTCGATTGCCGGAAAGACGGTCCTCATGGCACCTTTGATGATTCCGGAGGCGATCCTGCGATTCGAGGTGGGGCTGGGCGCCGAGGTGCGGCCGGGGGTGCGTATGCTCTCGCCTCGCGAGACGGCGTTTGCGCTCAGCCTGGCGTTTTCCCCAAAGCGCAATCCCGGCCTCCTGGCTGCCGCGGCCCAGGGCAAACTCACCACCCGGGAGGAAGTCGCCGAAAGCGTGCGGCAAATCCTGGCCAATCCGAAGATCAGCAAGTGGCGCATCGTCGAGTTCTTCCGCGAATACTTCGACTATTACCGCGCCCCTGAAGTGTTCAAGGATACGTTTCCCAGTTACCAGGTGCGTCGCGGCGATCAATACGATCCCAAGACCATGGTTGCCGACACGGACGTGCTGGTGATGGCGATTCTGGCCCGCGACAAGGACGTTCTGAAGGAACTGCTGACAACGAACGAGTCGTATGGAACCCACGAGCTTTTTAATCCGGTCGGCGATAGCCTTCGCAGCGGGGAGGCCTTGTTCCAGCCGTTTGGCGCCGTCGCGCTCAAGCACCGGTACGAAGCGCAGGGCGGCCGCATCGGCATCCCGATGCAGCCGAGCTGGCATGTGGCATGGTCCACAAATTTCCACAACGACATCGTCCGCCGCGGCCGCTGGGTCCGCGAGCGTCTGCTGGGCGGCCGTGTGCCCGATCTGCCGATCAACGCCGCGGCCATGGTCCCCGACGATCCGCATCACACGTTGCGCCAGCGCCAGATGGTGACCCGCGAGGCGAACTGCTGGAAGTGCCACAACAAGATGGACGAACTGGGGCTGCCCTTCGAGGACTTCGACCACTACGCGCGGCCACGCAGGGGCGAGGAGATCCTCGACCTCGCCGCGATGGAGCGGTTAAAGGAGCAGGCGAAGGACAAGAAGGCGAAGGACCAAGTGCCGAAACTCTACCGTGAAGCGCCGCTCGACACCACCGGCACCATCGCCTACAGCGGCGACCCGACGGTGGACGGCCCGGTCAAGGACGCCCCGCAGATGCTCCGCCGGCTGGCCGAATCGGAGCGGGTGCGGCAGATTTTCATCCGCCACGTGTTCCGCTATTTCATGGGCCGCAACGAGACGCCCGGCGACGCGGTCACTCTGCAAGAGGCCGAGAAGGCCTATCTGGAAAGCGGCGGCAGCTTCAAGGCGCTGCTGGTCTCGCTCCTGTCCTCGGAGTCCTTCCTCTACCGCACGGTTCCCGTCGCGGCGTCCAAATCGTAACCCGGTTTCGTCACAGGAAAAGCGTCCGCCGTTTCGGTGCCGGGCAAAAATCAGACTCCCTCGCTCCCCGAGGCCGATCCGCGTTCTGGCCGTCCCGTGAGCGGCGGGCGCGAAAGCAAATTCCTTCTAATGCAATGCCACGCGGAAGATTGATTCACCGGGCTCCACCCTGAACAAAATCCAAATCATCCATGACTCATACCTCCACACTCCCTGACTCCCGTCCGAGTTCTGACCGCTTCCGGTGCGGCGGGCGCGAAAGCAATTGCCTGCGGCAAACTACTACTGGTAAGGAGGGACAACGATGAAACACCGTTTGTCACGTCGAACCGTCCTCAAGGGCTTGGGCGCGTCGCTGGCGTTGCCTTGGCTCGAAGCGATGACGCCGCGATCTGCGGCGGCGGGAACCGTGAGGCCGCCGGTTCGCATGGCGTTTATCTATATGCCCCATGGGGCCCTCATGAGCGACTGGACTCCCGCGGAGGTCGGCGCGTTGCCCGAACAGTTGCCGGCAATTCTAAAGCCGCTATCGGGCCTGAAGAACGACTTCAGCGTTCTCTCCGGACTGACCGCGGACAAAGCTCGCGGGGGGGACGGCGCGCACGCTCGCTCGATGGGAGCGTTTCTTACGGCGGTGCGTCCCCGGCGGACGGAGGGGAGCGACTTTCGCGCGGGGATTTCCGTCGATCAAGCGGTCGCTGCCAGCATCGGCGATCATACCCGCATTCCGTCACTTCAACTGGCGAGCAGCCAGGCCGGCACCTCGGGCAATTGCGACAACGGCTATTCTTGTGCCTACATGCGCCTTTCGTGGCGCGACGCCATCACGCCTTTGCCCGCCATTGCCAATCCCCGGCACCTGTTCGAACACCTGTTCACCAACAATACCGGTGGCAACAGCGCCCGTCGGGAAATTGAGCGGCGCAGCGTGCTCGATTTTGTCCGCGACGAGGCGCGC
>BJFP01000404.1 GCA_014189875.1 Verrucomicrobiota bacterium
GGGCGGGATCACGATGGGCTCACGTTCAAGTATCAGGGCCGCGAGTTCCGGCTCACGGATGTGCATGGAAAGGTCGTGAAGGCGCTGCTGGCGTAGTGGATTTTGCGTGGGGCACACGGTCCGCGAGGCCCCGGCAAGGCGAGCCATGCAGTTCAGAAATGCCTCGACCGAAACGCCGTCTTGGATGAAACGCACGGGGGCATTTTTTGATCATGCCGCCACGCGCACCATGCCAAAACTCAGCGAATTCTACGGAATCCAAATCTTCATTTATGGCCGCGAGCATGGCATCCCGCACTTTCACGCGAAATACCAGGGCAGCGAGATCGTCATCGCCATCGGCACACTCGCCGTTCTCGAAGGCTCCATTGCTGGCCGCGCCTTCGGTCTCGTCATGGAATGGGCCGCACTCCACAACGCCGAACTCAGCGCCGCGTGGGCCGCGTTGCAAAGCGGCAATGTTCCCGCTAGGATCGAACCGTTGAAATAACGCCATGCCTTACATCGAAAGACTTACAGCGGCAGTCCCTCTCGGCGGGCACAGCCTCGCGCTCACCTTCGCCGACGGCTTCACCGCCTCGCTCGATCTCGCATCAGCGCTGGAAGGCCCGCTGTTCGCGCCTTTGCTTGATCCCGCTGCCTTCCGCGCCGTCACTGTCGAGGATGGCGTTCCCGTCTGGCCCTGCGGCGCGGACATGGATCCCGCCACACTCCGCATCTGGGCGGAAGCGGGCCGCGTGCTTTCCGATGAAGAAACCAGCATCGCTGCTCGTGCGGAGCGCTCGACGCTGGTGCGGTGAGGATGGCGTGCGATGTTGCGCAGAAAAAAGATGCGGCTCGACTTCCCGAGTTGAAACCGCAGACTGCGGGCTTTGAAGCCATTCGTCACCGCTGATTCCCCTACCGCGCCGCGCTGCTCGCCGACGGCGACACCCCAAGGCCTGCACACCGCGCTCGCGCGAGATGGAGTGAAGGTGGATGCTGAGGTCATCCAATAATCAGCCCCCGTTTCACCCGGCTAAGAAAGGAGCAATTTCATGCAAGATTTCGGACAACAAGCGTTCGCAGAGTATCAGTCACTTCTTGAGTCGTCGAAAGTAGTGCGAAACTTAACTAACTACCAAAAACTTCCGAAAAGTGTGGAAGATGAAATCCGGACAACGATCATCGGTTTTGTTGGAACCATTTTTGTGTGCAACGCAAACCTTGCGCAATTTGAATTACAGTTTCTTCGGCCGTGGTTTCCGGCAAACTACTTTTCTTCAGAAGAAATTTTCAGCGCCATCCAAGTGAATGTGACGCGATGGAATATGGCTCGGTATGAGTTGCCGCGTTTCCTAGACCGCGCTGCAAAATATGATTCTGCGAATGAAACTCGGATTGCGGGGCAAATGGTCTCGAACATTCAAAACATCGGGGTGTGGGCGTCATTGGCAGACGGAATTGCCGAAGAACCGGAAAATGAAGTAGTCAGCCGTTATTGCGGAATGCTCACGCAAGACATCAACCAACTCGGCGCTGCAACGCAAGACGACACACCGCTGGGTGACGTGTCGGAGGCGCAAGTTCAGCACAATCCGAAAACTAAATCAGAGCAGCCTGAAATACTTGCAAAGCAAGCACCCAATTCAGCAGAAAAAATCGATGCGGTGCTGGCTGAACTGCGGCGCCTCATAGGACTAGAAAGCGTGAAACGCGATGTCGAGGAACTGATCAATCTCATAAATATTCGCAGACTACGCCAAGAGAAAGGTCTTCGGATGCCGCCGATTTCATTGCACATGGTTTTTTCAGGAAACCCCGGAACTGGCAAAACAACGGTGGCCCGGCTTCTTGCCAAAATTTACAAGGAAATCGGTCTCCTCTCGAAGGGCCACTTGGTTGAATGTGATCGGGCAGGCATGGTGGCTGGCTATGTGGGGCAAACAGCGTTGAAGGTGACGGAAGTCGTCAAAAGCGCAATTGGAGGCGTCCTGTTTATCGACGAGGCATACTCTCTGTCTTCGCCGGGCGCTGAACATAATTTTGGGCGCGAGGCAATCGATACTCTGCTGAAATTGATGGAAGATCATCGAAACGAGCTTGTGGTTATTGTTGCGGGATACACAGAACCGATGGAGGGATTTCTGGAATCTAATCCGGGTCTGCAGTCTCGCTTTAGCAAATTCATTCATTTTGATGACTATCGCCCTCAGGAGCTCTACGATTTGTTTCTTTTTTTCTGCAACGAACATAACTACACGTTCGAGGAAGATTTCGCGCAAAAGCTGGCACCCATGCTTGTCGAACGATTTAAGGAACGGGGTTCAAATTTTGGTAATGGCAGAATGGTGCGAAATCTTTTCGAGAAAATAGTTGGAAATCACGCAAACAGAGTTGCTGCGTTGTCCAATCCTTCGGTGAATGCCTTGGAAAACCTCATGCCAGAAGACTTACCGTCTTTTGATAAGGAAGAATCGAAACAGACGGAACAGGCGCAAGAAGAAACGACTGATTATCCGCTTTAGTTCGCCGCGTCTCCGCGCTGGCGTTTCAGCTCCAGCAGGTCGCTCAACCGCACCAAATCCGCGCAATCCTGCTCGCGGCAGGTGGTCTTGCTTTTGATGAGCATTTCGAGGCTGAGGAAGGGCACCCGCACGCCTTCGATCGTGACAGCCTCTGCAAGTCACGGGTTGCGAAGTGAAGATCGGGATGGCATCATCCGCTGCATGAGCACCGAGATCATCGAGCAGGAACTCGCCACACTGAAGCAGCGCGTGGAGAAGCTGGAGGCAACCGTCGAACACAAACCGCAGGATGCCTGGAAGGAAATCGTCGGCGCGGCGAAGGATGACGATCTGTTTGAAGAAGCCATGAAGCTGGGCGCGGAATGGCGGGCCAAGGCGAACCAGGAAGGCAGATAGCCGCGTGTTCGCCGTCCTCGACACGAATCACTTTTCCGAAATGGCGCGTCATTCGGTGCGCGGGGCGTCGCTGGAACGGCGGCTGTCCGCGAGCGGGGCGCAGGTGTTCACCACCATCGTCACGCCGCAGGAGGCATTCGAGGGCTGGTTCACGCTCATCAACCGGCAGTCCGCAGGCCGCGAGCAGATTCGTGCATACGCGCAGTTCCAGCACTGCATCACGCTGCTGATGAAGCTCACCATCCTTCCCTTTGACGGGGAAGCTGCGGAGCACTTTCACCGCTTGCAAAGCGAGCGCGTGCGCATCGGAACGATGGACTTGAAAATCGCCGCGATTTGCCTCGCCCACGACGCCACACTGCTCACACGCAATCTGGTGGATTTCGAAAAGGTGCCCGGTCTGCGCGCCGAGAACTGGCTGGATTGAAACAAGGGACTGAATATTCGATCAGGCGCTTCCGTACGCTCTTTGGAATGCTTGAGGTTCGGCAGGGAGCGGCTACTTTTCGGCCATGAGCAACCGCGCAATCGTGATCGATCTGATCCAAAAGCTCCCCGAGGACACGTCCCTGCACGACATCGCCCGCGAGATCGAACTGATCGCCGGGATTCGCAAGGCGCGGGAGGAAGCCGCCGGCGGCGAGGATGGATCGCCGGAGAAAGCGAGACAACTGGTGGA
>BJFP01000405.1 GCA_014189875.1 Verrucomicrobiota bacterium
TCAGAACGCGGACTGGCGTCAGGGTGTGAGGGGGTATGGCGCGTCGTCGAGTAGTCGTTGCTCATGTCGATTGGTTTTCCGTGCGCGTAGGAAAGCCAGCCTTTCGCCATTCGCGCAAGCGAATTGTCAGGCGAAGGCGGAGGGATTGTCCTTTTCCGAAGGCCGTGCTTTGCAGCAAATGCGGACCGTGAATCGCATCACCGCACTGCTTCTGGCCACCGCGCTCTGGGGAGGAATTTTCCTGCCGGGGCTTGGTTCGACGGACCTGAAAGGCGAGGAGGGGCGTCGGGTGATGCCGGCGGTGGCGATGCTGGAAGGCGGGAGCTGGCTGGTGCCTTACGTCGGCGGGAAGCCTTTCTTGAAAAAGCCGCCCCTCGTGCAGTGGTGCATTGCCGGCTCATTGAAAGTTTTCGGACACAATACCTGGGCCGCGCGGATGCCGTCGGCGCTCAGTGTGCTGGTGCTGGCGATGGTGATGATTCTCGCAACCCGCGGCTGGCTGATCGCGGAACAGTCGCTGCTCGCGGCCATCATCATGATGGTGCAGGTGGCCACGGTCGAAAAATGCAGGCTCGCGGAATTGGAGGCGGTGTACGTGGCGCTGAGCGGCATCGCGCTCGTGCTGTGGATGAGCTGGTGGACCCGGGGGCGCTCGCTCTGGCTGACGTGGACGGTGCCATTTGCTGCTAGGAAATTGCTTTCGCGCCCGCCGCACCGGAAACGGTCAGAACGCGGACTGGCGTCAGGGTGTGAGGGGGTTTGGTCATCCCTACGATTTTCCACCTCTCCTCGCTGCGCGAATGACCATTCCAACGTTCCGTCAGGGCCGGCTTGCATAGATCATCACGTCTTGGAAGGCGCCGGTGAACCGTGCGCGCGGCTTAAGGCCGGCCACGATGTCGTAGGTGAAGCCGGCGTCCTCGATGCCTTTCAGGAACGGGCCCAGTTCGGGCTTCATGCCGCCGATACGGTGGTGATACTCGATGACCATGCTCCGGACGGACGCGATTTTTCCGGTGGAGATGAGGTCGTGCATGACGCCCTGCTCCGCGCCCTCGACATCGAGTTTGAGGAGGTCCACCGGGCCGGTGATGTAATCGGAGAGGCGGACGAGGCGCACTTTGATTTCCTGCGCGCCGTTTGCACGACTGGCGTGGATGCTGCCCGCCGGCGAGAAACCGGGACTGCTGAAGAAAGAGGTCTCGCCATTTGACTGTCCGCATGCGGCCTGCACAGCGGTGACGTCCTGCAAATGGTTGTCCGCGATGTGACGCTGGAGGTGCCCGAAGCAAGAGGGGTCCGGCTCGAAGGTGGTGATGCGCGCGCCGGGATGATGGAGTTTGAAATAGAGCGTGGCGAACCCGATGTTCGCACCGCAGTCCACGATCACCGGGTCGGACTTGGTGGCGAGCGGGACGAGGTATTCTTCGCGAACAAAGACCTCCTCGAAAAGGTAGTGGAGTTCCCGTTGATTGGGCGCGGAAAGAAAAAGCCGGCCAAGACGGACGGTGAGCGGGCCTTCCTTCCGTGCAAACCGGATCGCGAGCCAGCATTTGAGGAGCGATGCGACGGAGGGCCGGGGCTCCCGGACGCGAAAGATGCGGACTGCCTGGCGGAAGAACCGGAGCGGGTCGAAAGCGAGATGCATGAGAGGCAGAGGCTAGTCGGGATGGCTTCCGCCTGACATCCCCGAATTTGCCATGGTCAGCAACGGGGTTGCGCGTGCGAATTCGTTGCGAACGGTAACGACGTGGATCCGATCGCAACCTTTACGCTCCGCCATTCACCTGACAGCCTCGAAGAATCACCGCTACACAACATGATGCGACTCCCGACAACTCTTCGACACGAGACGCCAGATACCGCAGCCTTTCCGGCGGAAAGGGATAACCCGTAAGCGGTAAGTAAGGTGCTCAAACACGTGAAGCTTCGTCACAAATTGGTAGCTCGCCGGGTGCATGACACTTACGCAAGTTGTCTAAGCCTGTTGAGAGTTCCCCTGCGCAAACAGTTATTCTCCCAATCGCTGCTAGGAAATTGGCTGGCTGCTAGATGACATGAGGTTTTCAAGTCGCGCGAGATTCCGCGAATCTCAAGGCTATGACAACCCAAAACGTGCCATTCCAGTCTGGCACTCTGTTCTCGAAAAGGCACGGACCGACGCTGCGCACATCGCGATTGCCGCAGTGCATGGAATGGATTTTCTCGTGACGTGGAACTGCCGCCACATCGCCAATGCCGAGAAGGAGCCGCACATCCGCGAGGTGTGCGCGCGCCATGGCTGGCGATGCCCGGAGATTTGCACGCCGGAGCAATTGCTGCCAAAAGAAGAAGGAGAAACACCATGAACGATCCCATCGTCGAAGAAGTCCGCCGCATCCGCGCGGAAATCGCCGCCCGCAACGGCAACGACCTGCGCTGCATTTTTGAAGACGCGCGCCGACGCGAAGGGGCCGACGGCCGTCGTGTCGTCTCCTACGAACCGGCTGACACCGTGAAGCCTTCATGCGTTGTCCGCGAGGATCCGCCAAAGAAGTAGGCGTTCCCTTTTCAAAGGAATCCGCAGGGCTGACGTGCCAGGTAGGAAGCGATGAAGCGGACCTTCGTGCAGCGCGGCGTGGCTCAACCCCCGGCGGCCTGCGCTTCGAGTTCGGCAATCCACGCCTTGAGCGGGGCCGTGTGCGCCTCGATTTCCGCCTCGGTGAAGCGCGGGGTGATGGTATGCGGGCAGTTCCAATCGTAGCTCACGACCTTGATGAGGAGGAGGCGCTCGATCTTGCCGCGCATAGGAGGAAATCGCTTTCGCGCCCGCCGGACCGGAAACCGTCAGAACGCGGACGGGCGTCGGGAAGTGAGGCGGTATATCATCGCCGGTCAAGGATTGGGCAGCGTCGCGACATACGCCTCGGCGGTGAGCGGGATGGGCATGCCGATGCCGCCGCCGATGACGATGAGTTGCCGGCCGACGATATGCGCGGACGGGGCCATGACGCGGAGCGGATTTGTCGCGAGGACGCGCCAGGCGTCGGATTTGGGATTGTATTCCAGAATGTCGTTCACGTTCATCCGCGGCGGCCGGGTGCTGTTGCACCGGCCGGCGACGATGAGGATCCTGCCCTCATGAATGATGGTGCTGCCTTCAAAGTGACTGCGGCCGTCGGGCAGGCTGGCAATCGCCGTCCAGCGCCTGGTGGCCGGGTCGTAGCGCTCGCAGAATGGCTGATCCTGCTGCTTCTTGTCGTGGCCGTTCGCGCCGCCAAGGGCGTAGATTTTCCCATCGAGCACTGCCGCGGCGAGATGCCCGCGTGGATTGGGCATGTCGGCTTCGCGGGTCCACGTGCCGTCGCCCTTGATGGACAGACTCCAGTGATCGGCGCAGACGGTGTCGCGGTCGGCTTTGTAGCCCCCGAAATAATGCAGCCGTCCTTCAACGATCGCCAGCCCGCCGCCGGCACGTGGCTCGGGCAGCGGCGGCCCGGGTGTCCATGTGTCCGCCTGCGAGTCGTATTTCCACACTTCGTTGAGGGCCGGACCGGGGTGTTTGCCCTGGAAACCGCCTGCCAGCCAC
>BJFP01000406.1 GCA_014189875.1 Verrucomicrobiota bacterium
CGCCTCCACCCATTGCAACGCCGCAGGCCGTCCCGCAACTTCGCCGCCTTTGCGTTGCCGCCGCCGCTTCTGCACCCACGAGGCAAACGTCGGATACTTCACCCCGACGAATACCGCAAACTTCGCCGCCGCCATCCCGCTGCGCTCAAATTCATCGAGCACTTCCTCGCGCCGCGCGCGCGGTGTCCAAACCCGTCCCGCGACGTCCACTTTCAAAACTTGATCGGTCTCAGCCATAGGTTGCGTAGCGTAACGCCTACGCAATTTACGACCACCCATACTCAACGGTGCCGGGCCACCCGCTTACGATCAAGGCTGTGCGAATCGGGTTCGTATGAATGGTGAAAATCTGCCTTTGCGCCCGGCGGATCGTGAATGGTCCGGGCGCGGATCGGCGTTGGGGAGCGGGAGGCGGGATGACTTCGTTCACCGCTGCCCGCGGCTTAGTGCGGCGTCGCGGCGAGGCCGCCCTGCGGCGTGCCTTTCTTCGGCGGGTGGAAGAAGAGCAGCAGCGCGGCGGCAGCGGCGAGCGCGGCGTAGGTGGGCACAAGGAAGAGGCCGTGGAAGTCCACCTTGCCGGCGTGCTTGAAATAGGTCTGCAACAGCGGCTGGCAGATCGTGTTTGCGACGAGCGCACCGATGCCGAGGATCATCACATTGAACAGGCCCTGCGCACTTGCTCGCGCGTCCTTCGGGAAGTGCTCATCCACGAAAATATAGACCGTCGCGAAGAAGAACGCGTAGCAGATGCCGTGGAGGACTTGCACGGTGATGATGAGCGACGGCGATTCGGGGAAGAACGCATACACGGCAAATCGCGCGGCGTGGCCGAGCACGCCGATGATCATCGTGAAGCGCCAGCCGAGCGCCTTCAGTGTCGCGCCGAGGGCGAGCATCGTGATGAGTTCGGCGACTTGGCCGATGGTCATCACGGGCATGATCCAGTTGCCGGGAATGCCGACGCCGCCCTCCGCCTTCGACGCGCCGAGGAAGCCGCCGGTCCAGTTGAAGTACGAATTATGGACGAATGAATCCACGAACGTGACGAGGAAAAGGATGAGCACGAACGGATGCTTCAGGAGCTTGAGCGCCTCCAACCACGCGAGGCTTTCGGCGGCGCCCTCGGTCTTCTTTTTCGCCGGCGTGTGCGGCAGCGTGAGGCTGAATGCGGCGAGCGTGAGCGAGATGATGCCGGAGACGATGAAGGTCCACTTCGTCGCCTCTTTCAGCTTCTCACCGGTGAGTCCGGAGGCAAAGACCACGTCGAACCACGCCTTGATGCCCTGCGGATTTGCCGCGCTCACCTTTGCCCAGTCCACGAGGATGAATACGAACGGCCACGCGACGAGAATCCATCCGAACGTGCCGCCCATGCGGATGATTCCAAATTCCTTTTTCGGGTCCTTCATGTTGGCGAAGGCGATGGAGTTCGTGATCGAAAGCGTCGGCACGTAGAGCAGGCAGTGGATGAACATCAGCGTGAAGAACGGCCAGAAGCTCTTCGTGAAGCCGCAGCCGAGGATCGCCACGCCGCCGATGAGATGGCTGAATGAGAGGAATTTTTCCGCGGCAAAATTGCGGTCGGCGAACTGGTTGCTGAAAAACATGCCGATGATCGCGGCGACCGGGAATGCGTTCAGGATGAGCGCCTGCTCGGAGAACAGCGCGGCAATCCACGGATGCAGATGCGAGACGAAGCCCTTGAGGATTTCCGGTGGCTCCGCTGCGGAAAAGCCGAGGCTCGGCAGGTAGCCGAAGATCAGCGGGAGCCACGCGCCCCAGATGGCGATTTCGAGGACCATCATGAGGAACAGCTTGAAGCGAGGGGAAGAATTCATGCAGCAGCGGTGTAGGCGGGCGGAGAAAATGTGGCAAGGCTCGCGGTGAATCCTCCGTCGGACGTTAAGCCCGCCGCAGGCGCGGTGCGAATTGCGGAAGCGCGTCCAGAAACCGGGAGACCGCTGCGCGGGGCGCAACTTCCAACATCCAACGTTCAACTTTGTGTCCGCATGGTTGCGCACCTCGCGAGAGCTGCGCTACGACTACGCGCATGAATCTCTCCCATCTCCGCGCAGGCATCATCGGCACCGGCTTCATCGGGCCTGTCCATCTGGAAGCGCTCAAGCGCCTCGGCGTGCAGGTGAATGCGCTGTGCGGTTCGCGCGACAGCGCGCTGAAGCTCGCGAAGAAGTGGGGCGTGGACGAAGTCTATGGCGACTACGACTACGAGGCGATGTATGCGTCGCCAAATATTGACGTGGTCCACATCACCTCGCCGAACAAGGCGCACGTCGAGCAGTCCCTCGCCGCGCTCGCGGCGGGCAAGCATGTCGTCTGCGAAAAGCCGCTCGGCATGACGAGCGCCGACACCGCACGCGTGGTGAAGGCCGCGGCGAAAAGCGACCGCGTGTTTGCCGTGAACTACAACTGCCGCTTCGTCCCCGCCATCCTCCAGATGCGCGCGATGATCGCGCGCGGCGACCTCGGCAAAATCATCCACGTGCAGGGCCACTTTTTCCAGGACTGGCTGCTGAAGGAGACCGACTACAACTGGCGCCTGCTCGCCAGCGAGGGCGGAAAGTTGCGCGCCGTCGGCGACATCGGCACGCATTGGGTGGACGCGGTGTCGTTCGTCCTCGGCGCAAAGCCGGCCTCCGTCTTCGCGACGCTTGAGACTTTCCACAAGACCCGCAAGCGCCCGCGCGGCGAGGTGAAGACCTTCGCAAAGGTGAACCCGAAGGACATGGTGAGCTACGCGGTGGACACCGAAGATTTCGCGAGCGTGCTGCTTGGCTTTGGAAAATCCGCACACGGAAATGCCGACGGCGTCCACGCGAACGCGAGCATCTCGCAGGTCGCCGCGGGCTGGAAATGTTCGCTCGCGATCGGCATCTACGGCACCGGGGGCAGCGTGCGCTTTGATCTGCAGGATCCGAACGTCCTCCACATCGGCCGCCGCGATAAGCCGAACGAAATCCGCCACCGCTGCGCGCCCGGCTTCGACAAAGACATCGCGCATTTCACCGACTACCCCGCCGGCCACGCCGAAGGATTTCCCGACGCGCACAAGATGCACTACCGCTGCATCTACGAGCACATCGCGAGCGGAAAAAGGACGCCCGCGCTTTTTGCGAACGCACAGGACGGCCACGAGGAAGTGCGGCTCTGTGAGGCGATCCTGAAGAGCAATGCGAAGCGCGCGTGGGTGAAGGTGTAGCCCGCAGTAGCCGCGCTTGTGAGAGCGCGGGCACTTTTCCCACGACGGCCGCTCCGGCTGCGATCACCGCGCGGATCGATCAGCCCGCGCTTTGACAAGCGCGGCTACGGATCTTGCATCGCGCGCGCATTGGTGGTTTTTGGGCGCACACACATGGACTACAACTTCTACAAGATCGCGCATCTCATCGGAATCTCGCTCCTCGCCATCGGCGTCGGCGGCATGTTGGCCGGCGGAGAAAAGCGCAAGACCTTCGTCATGATCCAAGGCATCGGCCTGCTCGTGATGCTCGTCACCGGCTTCGGCCTGCTCGCGAAGCTCAAGCTCACTCCCTACGTGCCTCACTTCGC
>BJFP01000407.1 GCA_014189875.1 Verrucomicrobiota bacterium
CGGCAAAGGTGGAGCAGTTCCGCGAGGCGAGGAGTGCGTTCGAGCGCGTGAGCACGCGGCTCTCGCAGGCGACGCTGAACACGTATTGGGCCTACGACGACGACAAAAAACCCACGCGCTATCTGCGGCAGAGCGAACTGCGGTTCATCGCAGGCAGCGCGCCGGGGCTGCTTGGCTCGACCGGCCCGGGGAACACTTCCGCACGTGTCGCCCACACGGTCTTTTTCAATGCGCCGCTGGGCATCACCGCCAACGCGAACTACACCGGCCTCGAGAATGCGCTGAACACGATCGGCTACTTCGTCGAGCTCGGCGACGACTCGGCGCAGCGGCCGGATTTCATGAAGTCCATGGTGGACGCAATTCCTTTGCGCTGGCGGTTCCGGCTCATGGAGTTTTCGCAGCCGACGGAAAATTTCAGCCTCTACCAATGGACGAGCGGCACCCCAGGCTTCGATACGAGTGCATTGGGCGAGTGGTATAAGACCGACGTGAACAACGAGGCCGTGCTCAAGCGTGTCGTCGCGGAAAATGTGATCGCGTTCGTCGTCACGCCGCGCCTCGCGAAGGCCGAGGAGATCCTGCTACAGACGAACCCGACGCATTCGCCCCTCGCTCCGTTCTATAGCTACGACTCGACCTCCACGAACGCGGATCGGCAGCTCAACCCGAAGAACCAGCTCCCGCCGGTGGTGCAGCTCACGATGGTCGCAGTGGATGAAAAGTCCGCCGCGAGGCTCGGCCTCTCATCCGCCGGGGATTCAGACGTCTTCGGTCTCTCGACACTTTTCAGCGACACGAAAAAATTCGCCAGCGATCCGGAAACAAATTTCGTCGGCGATCTGGCCACCCTCGAAAAGACGCTCGCCACGAAACGCGTGCGCTACCGCGTGTTCACCACCAACGTCCAGATCCGCGCCGCGAAATGGAGCCGGGAGCAGATCCAGTGAGACGGGCGTCACCACCCGCCGCCGCGCTGTCGCGCTCATCCTGGTGCTCGCCTTCGTCGTGCTGCTTGCCGCGAGCATCGTGGGATTTTTCTCCACGGCGATGTCTGCGCGACGCGAATCCGCAGGCTACAAGCCGGGCATCGCGGTGAGGCAGCTTGCGGATGTGGTCACAAATGTCCTCCTCGGCCAGATCGCCGAGGGGACGAAAAGCTGGGAGATCCCGCCGGTGTCGGCTTCCTTAAACGCAAAGTCAGGGGTGCCGGGGGTGTGACAGGAGACTAGATTTCCGCTAACGCTTCCTTGGAATCGCCGAAGCTGTCGAGCCGGACGCCTGCCTTGTCCATCAGGGACAGGTACATGCTGCACATCTTTCGATTGGGGCTGTTGAGGTAATCGAGGACGCGTCCCGTGCGAATCTGGCCGCCGCCTTTGCCAAGGAGCACAACGGGCAACTGTTTGTTGTCGTGGCCGCCCGTCATCATGCTCGAGCAGTAGAGGACCATCGAATTGTCGAGCAAAGTGCGGTCTCCTTCCTGGATTTGATCCATCTTCTGCGCGATGTAGGCAACTTGCTCGACGAAGAACTGATTCACCCGGAGCCAGTCCGCACCGTTGCTGTGCGACAGGAGATGGTGGATCATGTAGTCGATGCCTCCCGTTTTTCGCTCGGAGGATTTTAGATTCGGAAAACGCAACGATGAATGGTCGTTGTTGAGTTTCAGCGTGCAGACGCGCGTGGTGTCGGTCTGGAACGCCAGGACGAGAATGTCGCACATGAGCCGCATGTGCTGGTCAATGTCCTGCGGCACGCCATCGGCGGGACGCGGGATGTTCGGCTTCTCGAGGGTCGGGCGCCAGCCCTGCAACCGCCCCGCCTGCCCTGCCCGTTCGATCTGCGTCTCGACTTCCCGCACCGACGACAGGTATTGGTCCAGCCGATGCCGATCGGTCCGGCTGACACGATTGCGCAAGCCGTTCGCCTGTTCGAGGACCGCATCCAGGACGCTCCGGTCCGCCCGGTTGACGTTGTCGCGGAACAGGCGATCGAACGCCAGCGCCGGATAGACTTCCAAGGGCGTGGGCGTGGTCTCCGAACTCCACGAGATATGCGAACTGTAGATCATCGAATAGCCCTTGTGGATCGCCGCGATGGGCGGTTCACAGCCGAGGACGAGGCTCGGCAGCTTGGTTTGATCGCGGTATCGCCGGGCGATGACCTGATCGCAACTGACGCCTGACCGGATCTCGCCGCCGGGCGCCAGATGGGCGCCGGTGAGCAGGTTGCCGGTCTGACAGCTATGGATGCCGCCAATCAATGCCTCGGCGTTATAGAGGCCGCGGATGAAATTCAGCTTCTCGCGGAAGGGAAGCAACGGCTCGAGCACCTTTCCCAGCTTCATCTGCGCACCTTCGCCCTCGGCCGTCCATTGCCCGCCCTGGAAGCCGTTGCCTGAAAACAGGCACGCGAAGCGCACGGGCGGTTCGGAGTTGCGACGCTTGGGACTTTCGGCGCTCCAGGCGGGAAGCGACTCCATCCAAGGCAGGGCCATGCTGACGCCCAGCCCACGCAGAAATGTGCGACGTGATAGTAGATTGTCCATGATAGGTCTCCTTCGTTCGGTCAGTTGTTCAGTCAGCCTGTTATTCGTTCATTGTCAAATCGAGCCCCCGGATCCACTGAAATTGCCTGCTGCGAACGATCGCGAGGACGGCTGCGGATACCCTTCCGTCGTTCTTCTCCAACTCCGACACCATCTCGTCGATCAACACCGTGTCCGAGAGCGTGGTCATCCTTCCCAAGGCATAGCCAAGCAGCCTCTGGCAGAACAGACGCTCGATCCCGCGCCGCTTCTTCGTCAGCAGATATTCCCGCAATCCCTCGATTCCGTCGAACTCGGTTCCGTCCCGCAGCCTGGCCTTCGCATCGACGGGTTGGCCGCCGCTTTCCTTCTCCCGGAAGCGGCCGATCGGGTCGAACTTCTCGAACGCAAAACCAAACGGATCGATGCGCACATGGCACGCCGCGCACGTGGCATCCGACACGTGCTGCTCGACCATCTGCCGGGTCGTCAGTTTGTCCGTCCCAGCCTGGTCGGGAAGGATCGGGACATTCGCAGGCGGGCGCGGCAGCTTCTCACCCAGCAGCGTCTCGACGACCCAGTTGCCGCGAAGCACCGGGCTGGTGCGGGAAGCGCCCGATTGTCTGGCCTGCACGCTGGCCAGTCCGAGGACGCCGCCGCGACCGTATTTTCGCACGCCATCCACCTTGCGCCACTGGGGGCCCGTGACGCCCGGGATGCCGTAGTGCTTGGCCAGCGGTTCGTTGAGGAACGCGTAGTCCGCATCGAGCACACTGCGAATCGGCCTGTCACTTTGGAAGAGATCCTGGAAGAACAGGATCGATTCCTCGTAGATCGTCCGCCGCAGGTTCGCGTCGAACATCGGAAACAACGTCTCATTCTTTTCCTTCAAATCGTCGAAGCCGCGCACGTGAAGCCATTGCGTGCCGAACTCGATGGCGAGCGAACGTGTCCTCGCGTCCTTCATCATGCGCTGCGTCTGCGCGGCGAGCACTTGCGGGTCGCGCAGTTTGCCG
>BJFP01000408.1 GCA_014189875.1 Verrucomicrobiota bacterium
CTCGAAGGATGGCGGAGCATGCTGGCGGAGGCCCGCGACTCCTCCGAGGGCTTGGCCCGCCTCGCCGCGCTCCTGCGCCAGGACTCCGCCGAGGCGTCGGAATGGAAGGCGTTTTCGCCCTTTACCGGCGTGCTCACGCGCGAGGAACTCGACGGCCTGCGATGGACATCGAGGCACTGATGTCGATCCTCCGGGCAGTGCGCCGCCGCGAAGCCGCGCGGCGCATTGTGATCTTCGGTTCGTCGTCGCTGCTCATTTCGCTTTCAGGGCCGAGTCCGGCAGACCTCGGCGTCGAAACCACGCTCGATGCCGATCTTCTGCTCGATCCGGACGACGAGACCGCGCGGCGGGCGCTCGATGAAGCCTTCGGCAGCGACAGCGAATACGACGCCGCTACCGGCTTCCATGCCGACTTCGTGGACGCCCGCATCGCCGACGATTGTTTTCCGCGAGGCTGGCGCGAGCGCCTCGTCCCAGTGCCCGGATTCGACGTAGTCTTCGCACTCAGCACCGCCGACAGCGCTGCAGCCAAGTTGCTCGCGACGGCTTTCGCCCGGCTGAACCGTCGCATGGGCCGCGCCACGGCGGATCGTGGCCGAAAGGACATCAATGCCGTCGCCGCACTGCTGCGGAACAGGCTGCTCGACGTGACCGCGCTGCGCCAGAGTCTCGACTCCGTGGAACTCACGTCCGCACTGCTCGTCGAAGCTGAAAACGTCTTCGCGGAAACGACGGAAACGGCGGCACGCCCGATGTGAGCGGATACGGGAGAGAACAACGGACAGCCAGAGACCTCTGCGAAGATCCTGTTCACTCGGATGAAGAAGGAATTCACTCTGCTCCTGCTTCCCCGTTCTCGCAGAGGGCGGGTAACCGCATGCTATCGCGTTCCAGACGACGGCGGCACGGGCGCGGCGGCGGGACGCCCGTTGAAAAGCGGGAGCGATTTCTCGACGGACTTCACGATTCCCCATCCGAGCGGGATGCCGACGACCAGCCATGCGATGCAGAGCATCGGGAGATTTGACTGGCCGGACTGCAGGGGAGTTTCGCCGGGTGCGGGTTGGTGATTGGTGCTCATCGTTTGCTCGAAAAAATCACGAGGGCTTTTCGCCTTTCCAATGATGCCGGGAGTCCACGGCGCGGATGCACGCATTGCAGCACGCGCCGATGACGAGCAGCGCGGCCATGAGGTACATCGTGAAATTGTAAGACTGTGCGACGGGCACGTTGCGCGACTTTTGATACTCGGAAAGGTAGGTGACGAGCTGCGGCCCGAGGACCGCGGCCATGGACCACGCGGTGATGAGCCGTCCGTGAATCGCGCCGACCTGCATCGTGCCGAACATGTCGCGCAGATACGCGGGGATCGTCGCGAAGCCGCCGCCGTACATCGAGATGATCAGCGCGGTGACGCCGACGAAGAACGCCACATTCCCCATCCGCTGAGTGAGCGGGACGAGGCAGTAGAGCACCGCGCCGAGGAGAAAATAGATGAAGTAAACGCGCTTGCGCCCGGTGTAGTCGCTCGTGCTCGACCAGAAAAACCGGCCGCCCATATTGAAGATGCTGAGGAAGCCCGCGAAGCCGTCGCCGACCGTCTTCGGCACGCCGAACATGCTCTGGCACATGTTCGACGCCTGCCCGAGGATGCCGATGCCCGCGGTGACATTCAGGCAGAGCACCGCCCACAGCAGCCAAAATTGCGGGGTCTTGATGGCCTCGTCGGCGGTGACGTTTGCGGTGGTCACGAGTTCCTGCTCGACGGTGCGCGGGACGAAGCCCTCGGGCTTCCAGCCGGGCGGCGGCACGCGGACGGTCATCGAGCCGAAGACCATGAAGCAAAAGTACACGGCGCCCATCACGAGGAATGCCTCCATCACGCCCGTGGAATGCGGTGTCGCAAAATGCCGGAGCAGTTCGCTGCCAAACGGCGCACCGATGAGCGCGCCTCCGCCGAAGCCCATGATCGCCATTCCTGTCGCCATGCCGGGCCGGTCGGGAAACCATTTCACGAGCGTGGAGACGGGCGAAATGTAGCCGAGCCCGAGGCCGATTCCGCCGATGACTCCGTAGCCGAGCAGCACGAGCCAGAACTGGTGGAGCTTGATGCCAAGGCTCGCGACGAGGAATCCCCCGCCCCAGCAGCACGCGCTGACGAACATCGTCTTGCGCGGCCCATTTCTCTCGACCCACTTGCCGAAGAACGCGGCGGACAACCCGAGCAGAATCAGCCCCGTCGAATACAGCCAGGCCACCTGCGGGATTGTCCAGTCGCCGGGCGCGGACTGAGTGATGCCGAGCAGCCGCGTGAGCGGGACATTGAAGACGCTGAAGCCGTAGATTTCGCCGATGCAAAGATGCACCGCGAGGGCGGCTGGCGGCACAAGCCAGCGCGTGAAGCCGGGCCGGGCGACGGAACGTTCGCGATCGAGAAATTGCATGGAAAAATGGTTACGGCGTTGGCGCTTGCTTGCCATCGGGGCCCGGCACGTCGTGCGTCACGTCCACGATGGATTCGCACGCGCCTGCGCAGCGAGCGGCAGCAAATCCACGCTCGGCCACGAGCGGGGCCGGTTCCGCATGAAGCACCGCGAGGGCGCACAACAGGAGCGTGAGGAGAACGCGCATGCCCGCGATGATGCACCGCGCCGCCGCACGGACGAGCGGAAATGATGCACCCCCCTACGACTGCTCACAAACAATCCGATCCCGGAAGAAGCAGGGCAGCGATGAGCGCGGCGACGGCGAGCGCGGCGACGATCACGAAGGTCCTGTCGCGCGATGACATGCGGTGTGAGATCTCGATGGCTGCCACGCGCCCGGTGAATCGGGAGCTCGGCGTCGTCTTCGATGATGTGATGATCGTGCTTTGAGAATCACGGATGCGGAAGCACGACGACTTTTCTCCACAGGACGATCACCGCAATGATCAACCCGATCGTGATGGCCGGCCAGATGACGCAGAATATCCAGACGTTGATCGCGTTGCACGTCGTGCCGAGTTTGCGGGCGGATCATTCGAGGAGGCGCACGCATTGGCGGAAAATGAAGTCGATCATTCGCGCTTCTCGTAGCGGTGTGATGACGAGGTATCAGGAAATTGCTCTTTGAATCGTGATTGGCCTGAGCGCGACTTGGCATCAGGGCGTGGGTGATCAGCCAAAAGTGTAGTCGGGCAAGACGACAGGGGGGCGGCGAACAAATGCCTCAGACCTCTTCGTCGGCGCGATTGCCCTCCGGCGTCCTCCTCACATCATCGCGTGCTCGCACAGGGATCGTAGATCCGGTAACCGCTACAATCATGCTCGACGCAAGTCCCCAGCCATGCGGCTCGTTCCGCACCCTCGGCCCCGAGAAAATTCTTGAAACTGCGCAAGCTTTGCACGCACGGGTTGATCAACGATTCCCGACTTCAGAGCTGAGCGGGGTCGGCGCCGAACTCGTGCTCATTACCTCTGAAGCCAAAAGTCTCGCTCGTTTGCTGGCACGCCGAGACCACTGGGTGCGCGCCTTCATCAGCCTGCTTCTTATTTT
>BJFP01000409.1 GCA_014189875.1 Verrucomicrobiota bacterium
TATTCGGCGTTCATGGCGGCGGATAAGGTCACCGTTTTTTCGCGGAGCTGCCGTCCGGGTGAGCAGGGATGGATTTGGACGAGCGACGGGAAGACGGGCTACGAGATCGAAGCGGCGGAGGATTTGCCGCGCGGGACGAAAGTGGTCGTGCATCTCAAGGACGATGAGTTTGCGAAGGCTTGGAAGATCGAGGGGATCATCAAGCGCTACTCGAACTTCGTGCCGCTGCCGATCGAGGTGAACGGCAAGGAAATCAACACGGTGCAGGCGCTGTGGACGCGCAACAAGTCGGAGATCAAGGACGCGGAATACGACGAGTTTTACAAATACATCGGGCACGATCAGGACGCGCCGCTTTACCGGCTGCATTTCAATGCGGATGCGCCGCTGGCGATTCGCGCGCTGCTGTTCATCCCGTCGAAGAATCTCGAATTGGCGACGTTCACGCGCGAGGAGCACCACGTGGATCTGTATTGCAAAAAAATCCTCATCCAGTCGCGCGCGAAGACGCTGCTGCCGGAGTGGACGCGCTTCCTGCGCGGCGTGGTGGACAGCGAGGATCTGCCGCTGAACATTTCGCGCGAGACGATGCAGGACAGCGCGCTGGTGGCGAAGCTGCGCGAGGTTCTCGTGAAGCGGCTGCTGAAATTCCTCGACGAGGAATCGAAGGCGGATGCGGAGAAATATGTGCGCTTTTTCAAGGAGCACGGGCACTGCCTGAAGGAAGGCGTGGCGCACGACTATTCGCACCGCGAGGCGCTGGCGAAGCTGCTGCGGTTTGAGTCGTCGGCGACGGAGAGCGGGAAATTTACGAGCCTTGCGGACTACGTTTCGCGGATGCCGGAGGAGCAGAAGGAGATTTATTTTCTCAGCGCCGCAAACCGCGAGGCGTGCGAGGCCGCGCCGAGTTACGAGGTGTTCCGCGAGAAGAAGTGGGAGATGTTTTTCCTCACGGATGCGCGCGATGAGTTTGTGCTGGAGAGCCTGCGCGAATTTGACGGCAAGAAGCTCGTGGCCGCGGAGAAGGCGGACGTGAAGCTGGAGCGCGAGTCGAAGGGGCTCGACGAGGCGACGGCGGGGAAGCTCGCGGAGTTCATCAAGGAGACCGTGGGCGAACGCATCGGCGAAGTGCGCGTGTCGAAGCGTCTCGTCGGCAGCCCGGCGATCGCGCTTTCCTCGGACAGCGAGATGACGGTGAACATGCGGCGCATGATGAAGGCGCTCAATCGCGACGGCATGGCCGGGCCTGATCCTATGCCGGATCTCGAAATCAATCCCGACCACGCACTGATCGTCAGCCTCTCGAAACTGAGCGCATCCGACGCCGAACTCGGCAAGGTCGTCGCACAGCAGGTCGCCGATCAGGCACTCGCCGCAGCCGGCCTGCTCGACGATCCTCGCATGATGCTCGGGCGCATGACCACTCTGCTCGAGAAGCTCTGCGGCAAGGCGTAAACCTGCCCAAAGCAATTCTGCGCTCCGTGGTTGACCCCGGCGTAGGAAATCCTGCAAGATTCCACCAAGCCGCGACAAACGGCGACAAACCCAAACACACCAATGAAAAAAATCACCAGTCTGTTCGCCATTGCTGCGATCGCTTCGTTCGGCATGACCGCCTGCGAAGAAAAGAAACCCGACGCTCCTGCTCCGAAGAAAGAGGAGCCCAAAAAGAAGGAAGAACCGAAGAAAGAAGCTTCGGCTCCTGATCCTTCAGCGCCCGCACCTTCGGCTCCGAAGAAGCCCGCGACCACCGACGAGGTGATCAACGCGGCGCCCGAAGCAGCGCCTGCGCCCGCACCGAAACCGCCGGCACCCGCGCCCGCACCGGACGCGCCGAAGTAAACGACGAGTCACAGATTCAAGACAGACCCCGGCTTCGCAAGAGGCCGGGGTTTTGTTTTTTCCCGGAGGAAAAATGCGCCATCATGGACGCACCCCGTAACGGCGATGAAAGCTGGCGGCCTACCGCTTCGCCACAGAACGCAGCGTGAGCAGCTCCTGATTTTTTTCCTTCGCGATTTCGTGGAAGCCCGCGTAGGCGGCTGCGTCGGCGTTGAATTCTCGCACGGCGTGGGCGTTGTTCCTGTCGAGCGAAGCGCGGCGTCCATCGAGTTGCTGGTGCCACCACACGAGGCGCGCGTTAAGCTGGTTCACGAGCTTTTCCTTTTCCGACAGCTTCTGGAGCTGGGGCGGCTCTCCCTTTTTTCCGCCGCGCGCGGGCTTGGCGTCTTCGTCATCCGCATCGGCGAGCATCTCCTCCGTGTCGTGCTTGCGTCCTCCGGAGGATTCCATGGCTGCGGTCTGCTTTTCCCACAGCCGGTTGCCGAAAAATGGCACCATGAGCCACAGGCCGGCCATCGAGATGAACGCACCTTTCCTCGCGCGCCGATAATGCCGGATAAGCGTGGTGAGAATCAGCATCGGGACCAGGCACAAGCTGATGTAGCGGCGCACGGGTTTCTCGTGACCGGAATCGCGGACGAGCCGGTAATTCCCGTGAAGTGTGGCGAGTCCGCCGAGGATGGCGATGGCTGCGAGGATGGTTTCAAGCATGGCCGTCAGTTGTGCACGGGTGCGGGTGAGAGTGCGGGCTCCTCCTCGTCGCGGAGGCCGTATTGGAAGAGGATGAAAAACATCCACACGAACAGCGTGAGCGACACCGCGCCGATGAGCACCGTGATGAGCGCAAGCGTGAGCCCGAGCGTCATGGATGCCGTGGCGATGATCGCCGCGATGAGGACGGAGAGCCCGAGCGTGAGTGTGGCCGCGGGAAAAAGCTGATCCGTCGCGGGCCCGCGCTCGCGCGCCATCTGCCGGAAAAATGCGAGCGAAAGCAGGATGAAGCACGAGCAGCCGAGCGTGGCGAAAAGCTTCCCCGGCGTGCTGATGAATGCGTCGTAAGAACCGTGCACCGTCGCGACCGCGATAAACATGCACGGGAAGTGCCACCATTTTTTCCGCAGATCGCGCAGCGAATCGCACAGCGAAAGGCCGATGAGTCCCGTCGCCGCGAGGTGGAAAAAGTTCGCGGTGAGGAAGCGTGCGAAGGCATTTGCCGGCGTGCTCATGCGGAAGTAACTCACATTTTCCTCAACCGCGAATCCGAGGCCGACCGCGCCGGCGATGAGGAGTCTCTCGAGCCGGTTCTTCCGCATCAGCAGCACGGGCACGAATGGCAGGAAGGCCACGAGCTTGCAGAGCTCCTCACGAAGCCCGACGCCCGCGAGGAAAAACCAGCAGTCCTGAAAGAACAGCCCGGTGTGTTTCAGCCCCCAGACTTCGGATTCATAGGCATCGAGGAAGAGCACCGGCAGCGTGCTCAGCGCGCCGAGCGGGATGGCGATGAGCGGAGCCCAGATGATGAATGAAAAGAATCCGCGCGGCTGCCCCATCTGCCACGTGAGGATGAGCCACACGCCGCCCGCGATGCATGTGAGGATGATCGGGATCTTGTCCGAGTAATTGTCCTTCTGAAGCTCAAGCACGGTGGCCCACACAGTCTTCCAGTCGTGGCCGCGCATCGAGGCGA
>BJFP01000410.1 GCA_014189875.1 Verrucomicrobiota bacterium
GATCGCGGCATCAATACCGTCTTCCTCCGTCCCTCGTTCCAGATCAGCCCGGGTGTGACCATCGGTTTGAACGCATCGTACAGCATGTTCGCGTACGATCAGCCGACCCAATCCGACGGCCACTCGCTACTCGTCGGCCCGTTCATCCGCTGGAAGGCAAACGACTTCACGGACATCTATCTCGAAGCAGGCTACCAGCAGTCGAAATTCGACAACGGCACCACTTTCACAACCGTGGATCGTCTCACCGGGCTCACGACCGGAACCGGCCTCGACACGGAGAACGGGAACAGCTGGTACGCGAAGCTCGAGATCGTCAACCGGCCCACGGAATTCCTCCGCCAGAGGCTCAGCTTCTCGAAGACCGCCGAACTCGGTTTCCAATCGAATTTCTATGATCTGTATCATGCGGAATACAGTATCGACTGGGCCATCCGCGAGAAGACAACCCTGCGTCCCACGTTCTTCTACGAGTACTACAAGACCTCCGGCCCCGGCCCCGAGGAAGCGCACCGCTTCGGTGCAGCCCTCGGAATTTACCATGTTTTTTCGGATAATTTCACGGCCGGGCTCGATTATCGCTATCTTGTGAAAGACTCAAACCAGTTCGGGGCTGACTACTATCAGAACCTCGGAATGCTGAGCCTTTACTACAAATTCTGATCATCAAGCCATGAGCCATGCGTAGCTGTCTGTTCCTCGGCGTCCTCGCGACGTTCCTCACCTCCCTTTCGACAGTCAGCACGGCACAGTCCGACATGCTGGGCATCTCGCGCCCGGTAAAAGGAGTCGCCAAGCCCGCGCTACCGCCACCGGAAGCGCCAGCACCCGCGGCTGCAACGCCAATGATGGGCAGCGGGACGGTGCCGCTAAATTCCAAGCTCACCGCAGGCGATACAATCGTCATCAAGATCGTCGAAGATCACGATCCTGATTTCTCCACCATCGTCACGGACACCGGGGAAGTGGAACTGATCGGCCTTGGCCGCGTTTACGTCGCAGGCCGCACCACGACGGAGGCCGCAGCACTCGTCGCGACCTACCTCAAGCAGAAATACTACCATCGGGCGACGGTGGAAATTGGCATCAAGTTCAAGTCCGTCACTGAACGCCCTCGTGCATTCAAGGTTCTTGTCACAGGGAAAGTCGGACGCTCTGGTTCACAGTACTTCACAGCAGCGATGCCATTGACGCTCTCCGAAGCCGTGACAAACGCCGTCACGAATGAATGGTCGAAGACTGACAAGGTAAAACTCACACGCGGCGGGCGGAACACGGAACACGACGTGAAGATGATGCTCAAGGAAGGCCGAAAGGATCTGGACGTAACCCTCCAAGATGGCGACCAGATCTATGTGCCAGCGGCAGGCGCGGTGTTTAAATTCAATTAGTCCATTTCCACCCATTTCGACCTAAATGGAAAACCAAAAATCCACGCCCCCTCCCCTCAGCGAAGGCGGTACCTCGGTTGGCCTGCGCCTCTACCGCTACCGCGCCGTGCTCCGGCGATTCTGGTGGGTGCTGCTCCTCTGCGTCAGCGTGGGGCTGCTGTATGAGGTGTTCGTCATCGTCACAAAGCCCACGCGCTTTGTCTCCGTCGGCAAGCTCAGCGTGAGCGAAAACGTGAGCCCCGAAGCCGGCTCCACGACAATCGGGATTGGTAGCTTGGTGGCAGACCATCGCCGAGACGCTCAAGAGCCCAGTGGTTCGCGAGCGGGCGGTGAAAAAAATCGCGGTTGAAAGGCCGCAGGACAGCTCGTTGGCAGACACCGTCGAGATTTCGGCCCAGAACGAACCGAACACCTTCATCTTCGACGTCACCGGTGCCGGAACGAACCCCGAATTCACCCGCGCCTTTGTGAATGCGACCATGGATGCGTTCATGCAGTTGCGCCGCGAGGAGGGCGATCAGGCGCACAACAGCCAGGTCGCTGTGTTGCAAAAACAGGCGGATACGGAAAAGCAGGAGATGGAAACGAGCCGCGCCGTGTTGGATCGCTTCAAGGAGGACAGCGCCGCGCCATTCATCGAGCAGCAGTCGGAGCAGATCTCCACCGAACTCTCCGAATCTCGCAAGGCACGCGGCGAACTCCTGCAGCAGGTGAACATGTACAAGAACCTGAGCGCTCCCGGCTTGCTCGACGTGAACTCCAAGACCGAAAAGAAAGGCTCGGGCACCTCGCAAGGAAATGATTCCGTCGCCAGCCGCTGGATCGAAAAGCAGGAGCAGCTCGCCATCAAGGAGGCAGAACTCAAGGAACGCAGCACCGTATGGAAGCCGGCACATCCGCGCTTCCAGCAGCTCGAACGCGAAGTGTCCGACCTCCGCCTCAGCCTCGATGTGCTCAAGGCCCATGCCGACAAAAACCTCGAAGGCGTGCTCCGCCGCATCGATGCCGAAATCAAGACGAAGGACGAAGCCATCCTGGAACTCGAAACCAAGGCCCGGGACTTCAGCAAAATCACCTCAAAGTATGCGGCGCTGAAGGAAGACGTCGAACGCCACGAAACCACCTACAAGGCAGCGCTTGAAGCCCTCAACAAGATTCGCACCGGTTCTGCGGCGCAGGAAATCCTCGGCCTCCGTCAGCCTGCCTCCACCCCGGTCATCGAAAACAAGGGCGTCGTCCGCCACATCCTCACCGGTCTCATCGGCGGATTCCTGATCGGCCTCACCATCCTTTTCCTCCTCGACCGCAACGACGACCGCCTCGCCTCGTCATCCGAGATGATCGAACAGTTCAACGAAGCCATCGTCGGCCAGATCCCCGACGTCGCATCCAGCCGCACGCACGCCGGCCTCCCGCTCCTGCAGGAAGAGGACCAGCGCTTCATGTTCGCCGAGGCATTCCGCAGCCTGCGCAGCTCGCTCATCTTCATGCCGAACCAGAAGGAGCTGAAGACGCTCATCGTCACCTCCGCAATCCCGAACGAAGGCAAGTCGACCATCACCAGCAACCTCGCCATCACCATGGCCAATGCCGGCGCGCGCGTGCTCCTCGTGGATGCCGACCTCCGCCGCGGCGACATCGCGGCACTGTTCGACCTCGACGGCCGCACCGGTTTCTCCAACGTCCTGCGCGGCGAGGCCGAGTGGAAATCCTGCATCCAAAAAGGCCGCAAGGACAACCTGCAC
Organism: Verrucomicrobiota bacterium; assembly: GCA_014189875.1. Lineage (GTDB taxonomy): Bacteria > Verrucomicrobiota > Verrucomicrobiia > Chthoniobacterales > Chthoniobacteraceae > SXWH01. The sequence goes on from BJFP01000410.1 coordinate 3,137, forward strand.
ATCATCCCGCGCGGCCCCACGACCAACCAGAGCGGCGAACTGCTGCTCATGCCCATCCTCCCGAAGCTCCTCGAAGAATGGAAGGCCGCCTACGATCTCATCCTCTTCAACACCGCCCCAATCCTCGCGACCGACGACACGCCCACAGTCGCGCCGAATTTCGACGGCACGCTCATGGTCATCCGCGCATCATTCACCAGCGCCCGCCTCACGCGCAACGCCCTCAACGCGCTCTACCAGCGCCAGGTCAACGTCCTCGGCCTCATCCTGAACTGCGTGGACACCGAAATCCCCGGCTACAACTACTACCAGTACCCGAAGTACTACGCCGCGCAGTAAATTCGCGCAGAAAATCCTGTCGGCGGCCAAGGTGGAGCC
>BJFP01000411.1 GCA_014189875.1 Verrucomicrobiota bacterium
CGCGGTTCGGACGAGGTGTTTGCTGTGCCATTTATGAGTTGCCTTGGGCGGGGAATGTGGAGCGATGCGCGTGGCGGTCAACCGGGATGTCGGCGGAGTGATTCGTCGGGGTGTGATTGAAACTGGTGCCAGCCGGAGATAGGCGGAGAGGTCGGGATCGGCGGAAGATTATAAATACCATAACTGTACTTTTTCTCCTTCATGCTTACCTTGTCGAACCCATGAATCCCAACCATGGTCCTTCCATCGATCCCTCGCGTGAAAAACGTCTGCTCGCCGCGCTGCGCAATCACCCGCAGCTCTTCGAGCGCATCGAAGCCATCGCGGCCTTGAGCCAGGCGCAACATCCCGCGCCGCTCACGGCCGACCAGGTCGAGGAACTCCTCGTCGAAGAACTCCGCAAGCTGGGCAATCAGACCATGGAGCATTGGGCCATCGAGACCGAGGAACGCCTCGCCCAGCAGCTCCAGGCCGGGACGGACGGCGCACGGCTCAGAAAAAAAAACTCCTGATCTGGTGGTGCACCTTTGGAATGGTGAGCATCTCCGAGCGCATCTGGCGCACGGCCACCAAGAGCTACCTGCGCCCGTTTACGGCTTTTGCCGGCATCAGTCACCGGGGCAAGAGCCGCCGGCTGCAGAGGGTGCTTGCCGATTTTGGCGCCGAGCATTCCTTTGCGCGCGCCGGAGCGCATTTGCAGGAGCATTACGGCTTCAGCCTGGGCGCGAGTGCTGCGCGCGAGGCGACGCTTTTGCACGCCAAAAGGGCGCGTGCGATCGAGCAGGCGCGCTCCGAGCAGAGCTTTCGCATTCTGCCCAAGGAAGGTGCGCGTCAGCTCATCGCCCAGGCCGACGGCAGCATGATCTGCACAGTCGAAGCGGGCAAAGGCCGCGCCGAAAAGCGTCCGCGCGAGTGGAAAGAAATGCGGCTGGTGGCCGCGCAGGTGCATGGCAGCGCCAGCGCGCTTTACGGCGCGGGCTTTTCCACGGTGGAGGACACCGGGCGCCGCTGGGGCCACTGCGCGCGGGAGGCCGGCTGGGGGCTGGACAGCCAGATCCACGTGCTCGGGGATGGCGCCGATTGGGTGCGGCTCCAGAGCCAGGAAGTCTTTGGAAAGCAGGGCCGCTTCCTGGTGGATTTCTACCATGTCAGCGAGTATCTGGCAGCAGCAGCGGCGGCCATCGTGCCTGCGGGCCGTGTGGCGGGCTGGCTGCGAGTGCAGCAAAAACGGCTCAAGCGTGGCGCCAGGGACAAGGTGCTCGCGGCGCTGGAGCCCTTTGAGGAGCCGCCGCAAGCCAGCGAGGAGCAGGCGCCGGTGCGCGCAGCATTGCGCTACTTGCGCGCGCGGATCGAGTGGCTCGATTATCCGGCGGCGATCGAACGTGAATTGCCCATCGGCAGCGGGCTCATCGAATCGGGGCACAAGCACGTGCTCCAGGCGCGGCTCAAAAAAGGAGGCACCGCGTGGCTGGCCGCCAACGCCGACGCGATGGCGCAACTGCGCGTCCTGCGCGCCAACCACCAATGGGAAGATCTCTGGCAGCCCTCCAAAGCAGCCTGATCGCCGGCACCACTTCCAATCACACCCGGCTTTTGGCGCCGTCCGCATTCGCCCTTGCCCGAAACCATTTTCCACGGATGATGCGCGGCTTTTCCAATGCAATACCGCACATACCTCCTGCTCGGCGCGCCGGGTAGCGGCAAAGGAACCCAAGGCAAAATCCTCGGCAACATCCCGCGTTTCTTTCATCTCTCGATGGGCGATGTCTTTCGCGCGCTCGATACGCGCACGGTCATCGGGCAGAAATTCGTGGACTACTCGAGCCGCGGCCAGCTTGTGCCGGATGAAATCACGATGGAGCTTTTGCGCGCGCACATCGGGCATCTCGTGGGCATTCATGCGTTCAAGCCGGACATTGATGCGCTCGTGCTCGACGGCGTGCCGCGCAACCAGCGGCAGGCGGAAATCATGCGCGGCATGATTGATGTGCGGCGCGTCTTTCACCTCTCGTGCCCGGACCGCGAGCAGCTCATCTCGCGCATCCGCAAGCGCGCGCTGAAGGAGAACCGTTTCGACGACGCGAACGAGGAGACGATCCGCCGCCGGCTCGTGACCTACGAGGAGGAGAGCAAGCCCCTGCTCGATTTTTACGGGGAGAAACGCGTGAAAAATATCAACGCCCTCGCCGCACCGATCAGCGTCGTGAAGGAGATTGTCGGCGCGATCTGCGAGGACAAGTGATGGGATTTTCGATTCTCGATTTCGGGATTCGCGATTGCCCGAGTGATGCCGCTCAACTGCGCTGAATCGAAAATCCCGCAATCAAGAATCGAGAATTGAAAATGCGCGTCGTCTTTTTTGGAACCGGCGACATCGCGATTCCGAGTTTCCGGTGGCTGCTCGACGCGCCGGGCATCGAGGTCATCGCGCTCGTCACACAGCCGGACAAGCCCGTCGGGCGGCATCAGGAAGTCCAGCCGCCGGAGATCAAGAAGCTCGCGCTCGCGCACGGCGTGCGCGTGCTGCAGCCGATGAAAATGCGCGCACCGGAGGCGGTGGCGGAAATCCAGGCGCTTGGTGCGGAGCTGATCGTGGTGATGGCTTACGGCCAAATTTTGCCAAAGGGCGTGCTCGATGCGGCGACGCTCGCGTGCCTGAATCTGCACGCATCGCTGCTGCCGCGCTGGCGCGGAGCTGCGCCGATCCAGGCGGCGATCGAGGCGGGCGACGAGAAGACGGGCGTCGCGGTGATGTTCATGGACGAGGGACTCGACACCGGCGACGTGCTGCTCATGCGTGAGATCGCCATCGCGCCGGACGAGACCGGCGGCACGCTGCACGATCGCCTCGCCGACCTCGCGCCGCACGCGCTCGCGGATGCCGTCGCGCTGGTGCGTGAGGGTCGCGCGCCTCGCACTCCGCAGCCCGCCGAGGGCGTGACGCATGTGGGCAAACTCACGCGCGAACACGGCCAGCTCGATTTTTCCGCAGGCCGCGAAGTGGTCGCGAGGAAAGTGCGCGCGATGACCCCGTGGCCCGCCGCCTCGACGATGCTCAGTGGCAAGCGGCTGAAGATTTTCGCCGCCACACCGCTCGCGGAGCCGGTGCTTGGGGCCGGTGCTTTGCAAGCGCGTGAGGACGGTCTGCTCATCGGCACCGGCGACGGCTGCGTGCTTGTGGGCGATGTGCAACTCGAAGGGAAGAAGCGCATGAGCGCGCGGGAATTTCTGCGCGGGCACGCGATTACCGACGGGGGAATTGCAAATTGAGAATTGGACATTGCAAATTGAAAATTGCCGAACGAACCGCCCGCTGAAATTTGCAATGACCAATCCCCAATTTGCAATTTGCAATTTCCCCGCGTCAAAGCGCCTTGAAGTGCTCGTGACGAAACTCCGCGCCTGCACACTCTGCCCGAACATGCACCGCCCGGCCGTGAGCGGCGGCGCGGTCGTGTCGCGCGTGATGAGCGTGGGGCAGGCGCCCGGCGTGAAGGAGCCGGTGCTC
>BJFP01000412.1 GCA_014189875.1 Verrucomicrobiota bacterium
GTGGAGTCGGCATTGCATCCTCCCGGAGTCATGCTCATAAGGTTAAACTTATTTCGCTCTGATCCGCCGATGTCACCCAAAGAAAAAGCTTGGTTCTTGCTGGAAGTCGAACGCCGAACCGGGCCATTCACTTATGCTCAATTGGTGCACCGCTATGCCAAACGTGAGATTCATGGGGATAGTCTTTGTTTCCCGTATTCATTTTTGGGATTCTTGGGCTTCGGCGAATCGAGTTGGAAGACATTGCGGCACTATTTCCTCGAGTTCGACAGGATCGCATCCGACAATAACGTCCCGCCCAAACACAATAAGGATGCTGGTTCTACGAACGGTCCCCAAGCCACCACGTCGTTCGAGTGCGTCAACTGCAAGGTAGAGTTGCGAGTGTCGTTGTTGCCCGGTTCCTGCCGATGCCCGAAGTGCAAGACTGCCTACATCATCCGGGAGGTTCACAAGGCGCCCCAGACGCTGCTCATCATTCCGCAAGTCAGTTTAACATCCGATCCGCATTCGCAGGAATCACCAACAGCAAATCAAATAAACACTGCGGTTGAAAGCACCCCTACGGCACTCCAAAGCGAAACCCCATCCCCTGGGCAACGAGCATTGAGTCCCACTTTCAAAGCAGCCAAGTGGGGTGGACTTATTGGAATGATGAGCGTCTTTCGCACTGAGACGGAACTGTCGTTTGCAGAGCGTATCCCTATGGCTCTCGTATTCAGTTTAGTGCTATCTTTTCTGTTTTTTGTCGTTGCTTATCTGGTCGCCGCCATCATGGGCAAGACCAACAAATGATTACGCCGCATGAGGCGATGGATCGCCCTTATCTTGGACATCGCTTTATTGCGTTTTGGAAGGGTGATGTTTTCGGTATGCTTCAATGGCGATCCTGCAAAAATCTTGCCAGCAATTGACGAACTCCGACATCTCTGGATGACCTCTCAAATCTTCGGAAAGCTCCGCCATCATTTGAAAGAGACCATTTCTATCCGGCGAATCGCCATGCTCCTTGAAATCTGAATCTCCTCTTTTTGCGCCGATCACGTAGGCCATCCCCATCTTGTCGTTGTTGAATCCCGCTTGAGATTCGGATTTAAGCAGCCGCATCAAGCCGTCAAAAACGAATTTCTTTTGGCTCGGTGTTAGTTCAGAAAAGAGGTTCATGGCTGTGTCGATTTCACCGCAATGACGACCTTTATCGCAGACTCGGCGTTCAAGCAAATTCCAAAGCCCGAACAAAACGCATCTCTTCGGCATGGGCGGAAGCGCTCTTGTCTCCCGCGTGCGCTGCTGATTGAGCCTGTATCGGACGCCGGAGGCGTCACGGAAATTTGCCGGTGGCGCGAGCCACCGGATTTCCTTCCAAATGAAATCCGCCCCGGAGGGGGCGGCGGAAACGCCCGGTTTCCCGCGTTCCTGCCGGGGCGCATCGCGAATTGTTGCGGATCCGGTGGAGCGCGCCACCGGCTCATTCCCGTTCACCCCCCGGTGTGCAGACGGGTTCGGCATTCACGCGAGAATCAATCACTGATCTGTGCGACCAGATACTCGGCTATCGCCTTTGCGACAGCCGGGAAGGTCACCCGGCGATTTTTAAGCAATGTGTTTTCCGCATCGGCGCGATCCATGAATTCGACTTCCAGAAAGCACTTCGGCACGCGATCCAGTTTCCTGTGCTGCGCGAGTTGATGGAGAAAATTGGAGCCTAAACCGCCATGCAGGTTCTCATCGGTAATCGGCTTGCGGGCGTTTGAGCCGGGGACGTATCGCGACACCGCACTGCCCGCCGCTTTTGCCAGCCCCATCGCGAAATCCGAGTCCTCCGCAAAACGCGGATTTCTCCCCTTCTGGCGGATCAGACAGAGCGACCCCAGCGCGTCATGCCGTGTTGATGCATTGAAATGAATGCTGATGATCGCCGAAGGCGTGACCGGAAGGGCGGCACAAAATGCGGCTCTCTCGGCAAAGTCCGGATTCGCATCCTTCGTCCGTGTCAGGACGCATCGCACCTTCGCGTTCCCGTCGCGCTTTTTTGCCAGCTCCTCCACTTTCCTGCTGATTTCGAGAGACAGTTCCAACGTCAGATCCTTCTCCAGCAATCCCGAAGGCGACTTCGCATTATTGGATGCGGACAGCGTGAACTCTTTCTGGTTGCCGGAGTCAGCCCTGCCGCCGTGTCCCGGATCTATGACGATGATCCTGTCTTCCGCCAACAGCAGGCAGGAACTCACGAGAAACAGCAATGCCCCTGTGCAAGCGTTCGTAACTCGACGGATTAGTTGCAAATATTGAGAGGTTAACCGGGCACTGCGGACAGGATTGTCCGCGTTACTTTCCTGCGGAGATGCAGAAGAGGTGTTTCTCGCCGCGGATGAGCAGGCGTCCGCCGACGGGGACGGGCGAGGCGATGACGGGCTCGCCCATTTTGTTTTCGGAGAGCACTTCGAATGCGCCGTCAATCTTCGCCACGAAGATGGTGCCATCCTCGCGCGCGGCGTAGATTTTTCCATCAGCGGCGGCGGGCGAGGAATAGTAGCTGCCACTGCCTTTCGGAAGATCGCCAGTCCACACCGTCACACCGTCGGCGGGATTGATGCACACGACCTGGCCGCGGTCGCGCACGAGGTAGATGCGGCCTTTGTATTCGAGCGGCGTGGGGACGAAGCTGCCGGTGTCGTCGCGCACCCACGCGCGGTGCGTGGCGGTGATGTCGCCGGTGCCGCCGAGCTTGATCCCGTGCAGCCGCGAGCCGCGTCCGTACGGGACGACTGCGATGTCGCCGACGATCACGGGCGAGGCTACGGCGACCCAGTTGTTTTTCGATTCGGGATTGAAATCGCCGCAGCTCCACAGCGTCGCGCCGGTCGCGGCGTCGTGCGCGGTGAGGTGCTGTCCGCCCCACACGAGCAGCGCCTCTTTTTCCCCGTGCCGGATCACGATCGGCGAGGCGTAGCTGTGGTCGCCCTCGGTCGGCGTCGTGAAATTGCGCGCGACCTTCCAGCGCAGGTCGCCGGTGCGCTTGTCGAATGCCGCGATGTATGATTCGCCGTGGTGCATGAGCGTGGCGATCACGTCCTTTTCCGTGAGCACGGGCGATGTTCCGTAGTCCCAGTACAGCGTGTCTTTTCCGAATCGCTCGAGGAGGTTCGTCTTCCAGCGCAGCTTGCCGTCCATCTCGAATGCAGCGAGATTTCCGCTCTTGAAATGGGTGAAGATGGCGGTGCCGTCGGTCGCCGGGGAAGGGTTGCTGCCGGAGCCGTTGCGATTTTTTCCGGGGCGCTCGGGGCCGACAGGTGTCTGCCAGAGCGGCTTTCCGGCCCAGTCGAACGCGAGCAGCGTGTCCTGCCCGTCGTGCGGCGCGGTGAGGTAGATGCGTTCGTTCCAGACGATCGGCGTGGAGCAGCCTTTGCCGGGGAGCGGGGCGGCCCAGAGGACGGTTGTGGTCGCGGCCCACTTGGTCGGATCCTGACCGGTCTCGGTGC
>BJFP01000413.1 GCA_014189875.1 Verrucomicrobiota bacterium
CCCGCTATCTTGCGGATGTGGAGAAGGGCAGGAAGTTCATCATTGCCCGCGGAAAGAATGCGGTGGCCATGCTCGTGCCGGTGAAGAAAGCCAGGCAGAAGCCGCGTCCCAAGGTGGGCGAAAGCACAGGGAAGCCGTTTGAATTTCCTGCATCGGCATTTGCGCCGCTCACGGCGGAGGAACTCAAAGAGTGGGGCCTGTGAGATACCTCCTCGACACTTGCGCTTTTCTTTGGGTGTCGCAGCAAACCGCGATGCTGTCAAAGGCGGCCGTGGCTGCGATCAGAAAGCGCGCCGCCCTCGCTGGCATCGGCTTCTCATGGATGTCGATGCTGGCGTTTCCGCTGGCTGCGGAAGACGCGCCGAAAGCGCGGGGCGGCGCCAGCTACGAACTCTACATGCAGGGCCGCCATGTCTATGAGCAGAACTGCCTGATCTGCCACGGCGATCGCGGCGACGGAAATGGCGAGATGGCCAAGGATCTCCCCGTCAAGCCCAGATCCTTTCGCGAGGGCTTTTTCAAATTCCGGAGCACTCCCTACGACAAGCTTCCGACGGACAATGACCTTCGCCGTACCATCACCGGGGGCCTGAGCGGGACGACGATGGGAATGTACAAGCACCTTGGCGAAAAGGATCTCGAGGCGACCATTGAATACCTGAAGTCCTTCTCCCGGCGCTGGCGTAAAGCGGACAACTACGCCGCCGCGATCGAGTTTCCCGCGCCGCCGGCCTGGCTGGCCGATGCAGGGGCCCGCACGGAGCACGCGGAGAAGGGCAGGGTCATCTTTTCGGCCATGTGCGCCGGATGCCACGGGCCGGCCGGGGATGGCAACGGGCCCGCCGCCCAGGCCCTGAAGGACGCATGGGGGCAGTCCGTCACGCCCGCGGACCTCCGCCAGCCACACCTGCGATGCGGGGATGGACCGTCCGACATCTTTCGCATACTCACGACTGGCATGAGCGGGACGCCGATGGTCAGCTTTGCCGGCGCGCTCGGCGTTCCGCAGCGATGGGACGTCGTTGCCTACGTGCTCAGCCTTCGTCCCGACAACCTCCAACAACCAACCGCACGCAATCCATGACCACACATCACTACTCACGCCGCGCATTTCTGCGCGGAATCGGCGTCACCATGGCGCTTCCTTGGATGGAATCCGTCAATGTCTGGGGCGATGAGCCCAAGAAGAACAAACCCGCCAGCGAAGCTCCCGTGCGGCTTTGCGTGACCTTTTCGGGCAACGGCTTCCAGTCGAAGGAATGGTGGGCGAAGGGCGAGGGCAAGGCGTTGGAGCTGGGCCGCGTGCTGGAGCCTTTGAAAGATTTCCGCGAGAGGATGCTCTTTGTGCGCGGGTTGTTCCACGCGGAGGCGCGGAAAGGAAACATCCACAGTTCGCAGACGGGCAACATGCTCTCCGGCGCTCCCATCGCGAGCGGTGGCGAGATCCGCTCGGGCACGAGCTTCGATCAGTTGCTCGCGCAGACCTACGGACGCAGCACAAAGGTGCCGAGCCTCGTGCTGGCCTGCGAGAAATCGAATCCGTCGGTGCATAAGAACTACTCGATGCTCTACAGCTCGCACATCTCGTGGTCTTCGCCCACCACGCCGACGCCGCTGGAGCTTTACCCTGCGCTGGCTTTTGACCGGCTCTTCAAGGACGAGTCGTCGCCCGCGGACAAAAGCGTGCTGGATGCCGTGCTGACCGACGCGCAGGACTTGCGACGCGGAATCAGCGCCAGCGACCAGCGCAAGCTCGACGAGTATCTCGACAGCGTGCGCGAGGTGGAAAAGCGCATCGAGAACGCCGGCAAACGCGGCGAGTTGCAAGGCTGGCGGCCCACGTTAGAAAAGCCGAACATCGCGCGCCCCGCCGACGGCATCCCGCAGGACATCGCGGAGCACATGAAGCTGATGTGCGACATCCTCGTGCTAGGCTTCCAGACCGACACGACGCGCATCACCACGCTGAAGCTCAACAACGATCACAGCGCCCTTCGTTTTCCAAATCTCCCGAGCGTGCAGCAACCCGGCCACGGCATTGATTACATGATCCACCACCTCCTCAGCCACACCGACGGCGAGGATTTCCTCAAGGTGAACCAGCTCTTCATGCAGCAGCTCGCCTACCTCGCGCGAAAGCTCGACAGCATCCGCGAGGGCGAGCGCACGCTGCTGGACAACACCATGCTCATGCACTGCTCCAGCATGATGGCCGGAGCCAAGCACGACAATGACCAGCTCCCCATCATCGTCCTCGGCGGCGCGGGAGGCCGACTCAAAGGCGGACGTGCGCTCGACTACAAAGACAAGCCCGATCGCCAGCTCTGCCGCCTCTTCATGTCCATGATGGACAAGATGGAAGTGCGCCCGAAAACCTTCGGCGATGCGAAACTCATGCTGGAAGAAGTGTAAGCTGAGCGCGCATGAATCGCATTACGTCCATCGGAGTCCTTCTACTTTTGGCGACCGTGACCACGGTCTCCGCGGACGATAACGCATTTTTCGAATCCAAGGTCCGTCCGCTGCTCGTCGAGCACTGCTACGAGTGCCACAGCGCGGAGAAGACCAAAGGCGGACTCGCTTTGGATACGAAGGCGGGTTGGGAGAAGGGCGGCGACTCTGGCCCGGCGATCCTGCCGGGAAAGCCGTACGAATCTCTGCTCATCAAGGCAGTGCGGTATCACGATGAAGACCTCGCGATGCCGCCGCAGAAGAAAGGTGGCAAGCTGCCGGACAGCGCCATCGCGGCGCTCACGGAGTGGGTGAAGATGGGCGCGCCGGATCCGCGTGTGGCTGAGGCGAAGCTTGCCGGGATGAAGGCGGCGGAGGCGAAGTCGTGGTGGGCGTTTCAGCCGCTGCCGAAGCAGGATTCGGCACCTTCGGCGGCGAGGATCGATGCCCTTATCCAGCGTGAACTTGATTCGCATTCGATTAAACCGAGCGCGGCGACTGACCGGCGCACGCTGATTCGTCGGGCGACGTATGATCTTACCGGACTTCCGCCGACACCGGAGGAAGTTGAGGCTTTTGTCGCAGATCAATCATCCGATGCGTTCACAAAGGTCATCGAGCGTCTGCTCGTCTCGCCGCAATACGGCGTGCAATGGGGGCGTCACTGGCTGGATGTGGTGCGTTATGCGGACACGGCAGGCGAGAATACGGACCGTCCGCTGCCTCATGCGTGGCGGTATCGGAATTGGGTGATGGATGCCTTCAATCGCAACATGCCTTATGACGACTTTGTGCGTTTGCAGGTCGCGGGCGATGTCTTGAATGCAGACAAGCCGGAGCGCGAGCACAGCGAAGGCGTCGTCGCCACGGGCTACCTCGCCATCGCGCGGCGCTTCGGCCATGACATCGACAAGGACATGCACCTCACTTTCGAGGACGTGATCGACAACGTGGGCAAGAACTACCTCGGCCTGACCACCGGCTGCGCGCGCTGCCACGATCACAAATACGATCCCATCACCGCCG
>BJFP01000414.1 GCA_014189875.1 Verrucomicrobiota bacterium
ATGCGTTTGCCTCAGTCTGGTCATGGACGGCGAGAATGCGAATCGGCGTTGGGGGAGCGAGGAAATCCCATCCGCGTCTCTTCCGGGAAGCGTCGAATGCCAAACTTGAGGGTGCTGCTGCCGAGTTGACATTACGTCATCCGCTGGCTTTCTAGACTTCCTATTCACCATTTCCGACCGCCGATCATATGTCAAACCGCTTCGAGAGCATCGAATCAGACGAGTTTTCGCGTGAGCAGCCAGCGAGCCCGACTTTGCCCACGAGTCCCTCTGGTTCGGGGATTCGTCGTTTAGGGGGCTTGAATCTGCTGCGATGTCTTTCCATCGCCCTGGTCATGGCCAGACATCTCGAACTCGATCGGACTGGTTGGCTGTCCCCGCTGATCTCGGTTTTTCGGAAAGGCGGTTGGATCGGAGTGAATCTCTTCTTCGCACTCAGTGGTTATCTCATTTTTAGTTTGTTGATCGGTGAATTGCAGGTCACCGGTCGCCTCAATCTTCGCCGCTTCTATGTGCGACGGGCACTGAAAATCCTGCCGCCGCTCTATCTCATCATCCTGCCAGTGATTGTGCTGAGGATATTCGATCTAAACGACCGGGAGTTCCTCAAGGCAGTCGTAGGCGAACTGACTTTCCTCCAAAACTACGTTGGCAGAATGTTCGTGCATACCTGGTCCCTTGGAGTCGAAGAGCACAGCTATATTGTGCTTTCGACGCTCGCCCTTTTCTTTGGAGCGCAGATCATTCGCTGGACGGCGCGATTTCCCGCGCTCGCCATCGGGTTCGCATCCTCAGGCATGGTTGGTTTTCTGATTTTGCGACTCATGGCGGATCCCGAAAGAGTGCCTTCCCTTCTATACAAAACACATCTGGTTGCCGATGGTTTCATTCCAGGTGTGCTCGCTTCACTGCTGGTGCGGAATACTGTATGGAAGCAGCGGCTGAATGGATGGTCAGTGCGCGCCATTCTTCTGGTTGGCGTCATCTTTCTGATGCCGGCTTTTTTGATAGACCGATCGACTCACTTCATGCTCACATGGGGCTACTCGTCGGTGTGTATTGGCAGTGGCTGTCTCCTCTTGGTGGCACTCAAGCTACCAGATCACCTGCCAACCATCTGCCATTGGCCCATGAAGATCGGTGCCGCGTCCTATTCGATTTATCTGATTCATATTCCAATCGCCATCGTCTTCTTTGATCTTGTGAACATGTCAGACTTTCTTGCAATACTCGGCTACGTGCTGTGCAGCCTTGTAGCAGGTCTCCTCATCTTCCGTTTGTTCGAGCTTCCGATCTTGACCTGGCGTGATCGGGTCTTTCCCTCCTTAATTAAAACGCGGTCCGCCATCATCGGACTGAATCGCCAATAACAACGTATCCAATGCTCATTAGCCGACTTCTCTACATCATCGACTTCATTCCAAGGGTGCCACGCTCGTTGGCACTCTGGCTCCTTGCGATGGCGGAGTCACTGCGAGCGGAGGGAGTCGCTCTCCATCTTTTGCTCTCAGGCGAAGCTCCCGAGTGGTTCTGCACACAATTCAAAGCCGCGGGTGGCACATTACACTGGGACGCATGCATGCGCGGTTGTTTTGATGTTGCCAAGGTAAAGCAGGTGGTGGCCGCTGTGCGCCCTGAAGCTTTGTGCTTTTCGTTCTATCCGATGCTGTCGCCGCACGTGCTGCGTTTTGCATTTGCGCCGGGAGTCAAACGCATATTTTATAGCGATCATAGCTCCATTCCCTTGCGCGAGTCGCATGGATTCAAACGCCTGTTGATGCTGTTGCGCGGTCGGTTATTGGGCCGACTGTACCATCGTATCATCACTGTCTCGGATTTCAAACGCGAACGCCTTGTGACACGCCTCGGCCTGCCTCAGCAGCGTATCGTGCGCATCTACAACGGCGTGGATTTGAAGCGATTCGCCAACGCCACGGGTCACGCGAGTGACGACGCACCGCTATTCTTCGCGGGACAGATTGCCGGCGTCAAAGGGATAGCCACGCTTCTGGAAGCCTGGCAAATTGCGGACCGTCGGCGTGCAATGCCGCGACTGCTGCTTGCTGGCGACGGGCCGTTGCGCGAAACTTTTCAACAACAAGTGGCAGACAAAGGCCTCGCCGGAAGAATCGAATTTCTCGGTCTGCGACCCGATGTGCCAGAGTTGATGATGGCTGCGCGGCTCATCCTCATCCCAAGCGAATGGGACGAAGCCTGTGCCTTTGTCTCACTGGAAGCGATGGCTTCCGGACGCCCGGTGCTCGCGTCGGATGCAGGCTCGTTGCCCGATCTGCTTGGCGAGCACGGCAACCTCTTCCGCAAAGGCAACGTTGGCGAACTGGCGGAAAAGCTCGTCGAACTTCTGGATCCCTCGCAGCGTGCGCGCCTGGATGCACAGGGGGCGGCGCTGCGCACGCGCGCGCTGGCCAAGTTTGACATGGCCCAAATGATCAGCGCCTACACGCGGGTGTTCACTGCCCCATTTCGCTGAGGCGGTTGCACGGGTTTCTGAATCACACCACCACGGGGGCCTGTTTAGCGCCGTGGAAAGTTTGCATCGCATCGCACCACTCAGGCGTGTGCCGACGGACTCGGCGGTTTCGTCGCTTCCGCGATCATGCTTTCAAAACGGTTGATGTCTTCGCCGACAATTTTGCCGTGGGATTCGAGGCCGGCGAGAGTGGCATCATCGCTCCGGCCAGGTTCGTGAAACGTCGGCCCGGCAAAGCCTGCTGTCGTGAGCGCAAGGGTGAGCAATTCCGGCGAGTAAACGAACACCAAAGAATGGCCGCGGAAAAAATAATTCAGGACAAAGGCCGCCTCGCACTGCTTGACCTGTGGAAGGTATCGCTCGACGGCCCATCGGACGTAGCTCCGCTGGATTTCCTCCGCGCCTTGGGGACCGGCAAGGGTCAGGATGTTCTCCAGATTCGGTGTGGAAAGACGGATTCGGCCACCCGGTTTCAAGACCCGTAGGCATTCGCGCAGCATGAACAGGCCGACGGGATAGGTGAACTCACCGAGGACATGCTCGCTGAAAATGTAGTCAAACGTTCCGTCGGGAAACGGAAACGGTTTCGTTGCATCGAGGTAAACCTGACCCGTCCGGGTCGGGACATAGTCCGTGTTCAGCCAGCCATCGAGCAGATTGGGCCCGCTGCCGATCTGGAGTTTTCGGGTGGCCCGGCCCTGCAGGTAGGAGCGAATCAGTTTCGGCCGGGCCAGCCAGGCTCCAAAGCGGCGTGCATCCGACGGGAGTGAGCGAACGGCGGTGGCGAGAGCGACGAGAGCCTGGGATCTTTTAATGAGGTTCCGAACCATGTGTGAACGTTTCTAGAAAGGAATGGGTGCCCGCGTCAATCACCGCACGACCCGCACCGTCACTTCCGGAGGGAACCGTCACGGGGCGATTCCTCCGCCGTCCGCCAATGTAATGCAAAGGCCCCGATTGCCGGTGCCGCCAGATCCGCCCGCACC
>BJFP01000415.1 GCA_014189875.1 Verrucomicrobiota bacterium
GAGTGATGGAGTGATGGAATGAAGCTACACTAGGATCTCGGAGAGCGGCCCGGTCGTGTCAATGTCCTTCAGATCGTTATCCGGGTCCCCGAACTTCTCGCGCTTGTCTCCCACGGCGCGCAGCAACGAGAGATAGAAGTTACTCATCGTCCGGTGGCCTTTCCCGCCGTACTTGGGAAATTGCAGGTAGCGCCCGGCTGTCTTGAGCCTGCCACCAAGGTTCCCGACGAGGACCATGGGCCACTGTAATCCCGTGCCGTGGTGCTCCTCCGCCGAATCGCTCATCCAGACGATCAGCGTGTTGTCGAGCATCGTGCCGTTGCCTTCCGGGATGGCCGCGAGCCGCTTCGCCAGGTCCGCCACCCGCGCGGCGTAAAACTTGCGGATCGGAACGGCGTTATTGTCGCGACCGGGACTTCCGTCGTGGCCGATCGCGTGCTCGTCCACGGTGATGCCGAGTTCCTTCCACGTATGGTACCCCTGCGGGCTGCCCGATGCATCGATGACGGCCACGTTCGTCAGGCGGGACGCCAGCGCCGCGATTGCCACGGCGCACTGTGCCTCGAACCGGTCCGTCTGGAGCTTGCTGTCAAACTTGTTGATCGCGGGCATATTGGCCTTCAGGCGATCCTTTATCGCGCCTATTTTCTCCTCCCGGCTGCGCATCTGCTCGAAGGTTTCAAGATAGGCGTCGAGCTTGTCGCGATCCATCGCCGGCAATCCGGCGCGGACGCGGCGGACGTCGGACTGGATCCAGTCCAGCAGCATGCTCCGCGAATTGAAGGCCTTCGCCGCATTCCCCTCGGCGACGCTGCCGAAGAGCGAACCAAAGGCGACGTCGGGCTGGCAGATGATGGGGAGCGGCCGCTTGCGGGAAACGACGGACACCGTGTTGGCAAAGACGGTTTCTGGCCTGTTGATAACACCCAGGCCGAGGACCGGGATGATGCCGGAGAGCGATCCAGCCAGGGCGTGATCAACCGTCTGGGCAAGCGGATCATTATGGCCACTGTTGGCGTCGCTGTTACGCGCGTTGTAACAGCCAAGCGCGCCGTAACCCGATCCATGATTTGGGTATGCCTGCTTGGATGACAGGCCTAGAATGATCGCCATCCGGTCCTTGAACGGAGCAAGCGGCGAAATCGGGTCGGGAAGCTCCAGATCCTTGAGCGGCAAATCAACCAACGTGTCTGCCTTTCCTGCCGGCACTCCCTTGGGCGTGATATGGATCGGCCAGAGGCCGTTGCACTGGAAGAGAAAAATGACGCGAGGAGCCACCTTGCCGGCGGCCTCCGCGGCAAGCGCGTTCAGGAACGGTTGGAGCACGACGGCCCCGGCACCCAAGGTGATTCCCTTGAGGCACGCGCGGCGGGTGATGAGGTTTGGATTGAGAATATTCATGGGGATGGGGTTACTTTCGAGATTATCTTAGCTTTCGCTTTGGGTTTTGTCAGGGGTTATTTTTGATCGTATTGCCACGGAAACTTCCGGTCAACCGGACACTCGCTTGGGCGAAGCCGGGTAACCGGAATCACTTCAACGCTTCCTGCACAGCGGCCGGGGCAGGCTTCGATTCCGTCTTCGGTAAGTCGTGCTCCTTGATAGCCGCAAAAATCAGGTCCGCAATCGCGCTCATCCCTTTGTCCCCCGGATGAATTGCGATCCCAGTATTTGCGAACTTTCGCTCGGAACGGGCGTAGTTCCGCTCATCCTTCGAGAGCGCGCTGATGTCCACGAAGACACCACCCATCGCTGCGCACGCTTCCTTCAGCGCGGAGTCCTTCGCCGCATTCGGCCAGAAGCAACTCCGCACGTAGATCGCGCAGCGTCTGTCAGCTTTCAGGAGCCTCAGCAATCGCGACACGCTGTCCCTGAATTTCAGCTTCGCCTCATCCGTTCTCAGATCCGACACATTCTCGCCAATCGCCAGAATCACCGTGTCGGCCTGAAACTCGATTTCCGCCTTCAACTTGGCGGCAATGTCGTATTGCTCAAATCCCCGCTCGAAATCGGCGAGATTCAGCACCTTCGTTTCCGGCTTATTGCCGTTCCTCTTCTCGAGCGCGTTCAGCACGAGATGCACATAGTCCTTTTCCGCTGAGCTTGCGGCCATGCCCCAACTCCCACTCATACCCTCCGCCGGTGGGTGCAGCGTGATGCTGTTCCCGAGGAAAAGCATTCGCGTGTTCTTCGCTTCCTCAGGCCGCCCTGGATTTTTGACAGTCGCCGCCACGCCCGCATAGGAGTATTTCGAGACAGTTTCCCAGGCGATCTGGCGCAGGATCGTCTGCTGGGCGTAGCCATCTTTGGCGCCCTGGTCAGCGCTATCCGGCGGCGACACACCGGCTGGCGGCGAGATCCGATAGATCGCAGAAAAATGACAGTAGGCCGACAACCACGCCACCAGGCTACCCGGATGCGGCATGGCGTCGTTGAAGATTTCCGATTGCCGTTTCACGCCGGGAAATTTGCCCGCGACGATCAGTGCGCGCAGTTTCACCATGGCGTCGCCGACCGGCACGATGAAGACTGCGCGCTTTCCGAGAGTCTGGTTGAAGCCGTCAACGAATCCCTCGTGCGCCTTGCGCATCTCATCGGTGGCAGCCTGGAGTTCGTCGATCTTCGTGTTGTCGTAATCGTCCTTGGTCTTGATTTCATTGGCCTTGTTCCGCCATCTGGCGTCCCCGATCGGCCAGGCCGCTTGATAGTAAAAGCGGAAGTTCGGATTGTGCTGCAGTCCCAGTTCCACGGTCTTGGACACAAATCCGTTGCTGGGCTGGTGCGTGCCGTAAGTCACGACATCGATTTCGCCCTTCTCCAGCCGTTGCTTGGCTTCCTTGGTGCCGTCAATCTGGCCTTGGATTCCCGCTTCTTTGGCAAGTGGAAGCAATAACCCGCCCCACACGCTCCAACTGTTGCCGTCGATGGCGATCCGCACCCCCGCAGGCGGTTGGGCGACTTTGGCGTCTGGATTTGGCGTTTTCCCGACTGTCGCCGCCGGCTCCGCGCCGATGACCGCAGAGACCAGTGTTCCAAGCAACAGCGCAGTAACTATTGACGTCAATTTCATCTTCATATCCTTGCCGGTGATTTTTTGCCATGCATGGCAACCTCATAGCAATGCCATCGGGGTCCGCCAAGGACAAAGCTGCAGCCAGTGAAACAGTGCCCCCCCGTATCGGACGGCCCGGATTCCGCAGTTGACAGCCCGATTCGCCATTCGATTTCCGCGCCGAAGGTGAAGGGAAGGGCGCTTGCGCTCCTAGTCACGAACGCCCTTCTGATTCCAACCTGTGGGCGACTCGCTGTGTCTTGGTGAGTGAAATCGGTGTGGCGGCTTTTGGCATCCCCACTTCCACACGCAGTTTTTCGTTATGTCACTTGCTTAAAGGACAGGATGCTAGAATTTCCTGGCGAGCCAGTCATATGGAAAAAGATTTCCGGGGCAGTCCGTCGGCCATTGCGGCGGGTT
>BJFP01000416.1:0-1673 GCA_014189875.1 Verrucomicrobiota bacterium
CACCAGCTCGTCCGTGTAGAGCCTCGCGAGGACGATTTCACCCTTTTCATTGATGCACTCCTCGAAGCTCCCGCCGCTCGCGCGGATGTATTTTTCATCGAGCCGGTAGTTCCCCTTCCCGTCCGTCACGACGAATTGCCTGAGCGCGTCCACATACTTCGGTTCGCCGTACGCGGCGAGTCCCATCACCTTGTATTCCTCGCCGAAGTGATCGAAGCCGATGAACTGGCAGATCGCGGTGTAAAGATACCCGAGCGAATTCGGGACGAAGAAACGCTTCAGCGGCGTGATCGTGTCGCCCTCGCATTTCGCGGTCATCGCAGAGACAAAATCACCCGAGCCGTCATACGAAAGCCCCGCGGCGGAATCAAAATCGCTCGAGTAAAACGAACTCGCGAGATGCGCGAGGTGATGCTCGACATCCACCTGCTGGAACCGGCAGTCCGCACGGCCCACGTCGCACGCCTTTGCGACCTGATCGCCGAGGCTCTCGAAGCGCGTGCGCCTTTTCAGGAACGACGCCACCGCCTTCGCCGAGCGGACCGGATTCGAAAGCACGCGCCGGATTTTCGCCGACTTGTTCGCATTGCTGTCGTGGCCGACGGCGACAAAATCCAGATCCTTCACCGTGGCCCCGGCCATCGCGAGCACGCGCCGGATGGCCTGCGCGGGGAAGCCGGCGATGTGCTTGAAGCGGACGCCGAGGCGTTCCTCCGCGACGGCGGCGACGAGCCTGCCGTCCTGCAAAATGCAGGCGGAAGCATCGGGGTGATAGGCGTTGATTCCGAGGATGAGGGACATGGGATATTCTTGGCGTGCTGCGTCAGGCGTCTCGCAGCACGGCTTAAAAAAGCGCACGGAACGAAGTCGCCTCAAAAAAGGGGGGCGCTCCAATGCCGCAAGGCGTTTTACCCGTCAAGCGATTGGTGGGATGTCGCGCCTTGGACTGCGGCTGCTTGCTGCCGCTTTGGAGGGCGAGCCTTGGCGAGTGCGGGGTGAGCGGGGAATTCCTCAGCAAGCTTCGGAAGGGAAAGCGGCAGCGAGCAGCCGCAGTCCAAGGAGGGCGAGCCTTGGAGTGCGGCTGCTTGCTGCCGCTTTGGAGGGCGAGCCTTGGCGAGTGCGGGGTGAGCGGGGGGAAGCAGTTCCTCAGCGAGCTTCGGACGGGAAAGCGGCAGCGAGCAGCCGCAGTCCAGGGAGGGGAGTCCAGGGAGGGGAGTCCAGGGAGGGGAGTCCAGGGAGGGGAGTCCAGGGAGGAGTCCGCGCAACGCGGCTAGAGGTCCCCGTCGGACTCGGCGATTTGGTCAAACTTGAAGCTGCAGATCGTTCTTACCCACGCCGGGCTGCACGCGCGCTCGAAAACAGCGGCAGAACACCATTCGTATTGCGCCGCGACCGACACGAGGCCGTGATGCACTGCGTTGTTGTGCGTGTAGCTTAGCCGCGAGAGATACGATTCCTCATAGGTAAGATGCGTCTCGCGGTAGTTCTGCCAGATCCTCCGCCCCTCGACGCGATCGAGGCGGTTGATGTGCCGTGTAATGTCGCCGTGAAAGTGCTTGAGAAACTTGCGGAGCGACTCGGCCGAAGTCGCTCCATCGGGACTATGCGCGACGAAGTGGTAATGATTCGAGATTATGGCCCAAGCCTCCATCCGCCAGCCGTACTGCGCGGCG
>BJFP01000416.1:1683-3434 GCA_014189875.1 Verrucomicrobiota bacterium
TCGAGAAGGTGATCGCGCACCCAAGTCAGGCGGTCAGGTGTTTGAAAGTGACGGATCTGTTCGCGCGTCCGCGCGGTGACGAAATATGTGCCGGACTCCCCGAGCCGGTGCGGAGGCGCATGCGGCCAATCCCGCGTCCCCTTGCCATCCGAGTCTTGTTTCATTGTTCGGACGCTGGAGGGCTGTCCCTGGACGGTCAATTCTGGAGTGTAATCTGGACTGCGGCTGCTTGCTGCCGCTTTGAAGGGCGAGCCTTGGAGTGCGCGGGGTGAGCGAGGAATTCCTCAGCGAGCTTCGGAAGGGAAAGCGGCAGCGAGCAGCCGCAGTCCAGGAAGGGCGAGCCTTGGAGTGCGGCTGCTTGCTGCCGCTTTGGAGGGCGAGCCTTGGCGAGCGCGGGGGAGCGGGGAATTCCTCAGCAAGCTTCGGAAGGGAAAGCGGCACCTTGGACTGCGGCTGCTTGCTGCCGCTTTGGAGGGCGAGCCTTGGCGAGCGCGGTGTGAGCGAGGAATTCCTCAGCGAGCTTCGGAAGGGAAAGCGGCAGCGAGCAGCCGCAGTCCAGGGAAGGCGGGGCTTACGTGATCGCCCCGATCAGCGCCTCCGCTGCGCGCGTGACTTCGAAGCGAGCCTGAAACGTCTCTCGCGCAGTTTTCCGCATCGCGTCCTTTTCCTGCACGGAAAGGGCCAGCCATTTTTCGAGCAGCCGCAGCGTGCCGGGCGCGTCGTCCTCGTCCACGAGCCCCGCACGATCGGATTCGATCTCACGCCAGATGTTCACCTTGTTCGAAATGAGCACCGGCGTGCCACACGCGAGCGCCTCGGCGACAGCGATGCCGAAATTTTCCTGGTGCGACGGCAGCACGAACGCCTCGGCGAGGTGCAGCATCCCCCATTTCAGATCGCCGGAGATCATGCCAGTCCACACGATGCGAGCCGCGATGCCGAGTTGCTGCGCGATTTCACGCAACGCGGCACTCCAGCCGGTCTGATCCGGCCCGGCAAAAACGAGGCGCAGCGAATCGTCGGTGCGCGCGATTTTCGCAAATGCACGGACGAGCAGATCGCAGCCTTTTTTCTCGTGGATGCGGCTGAGGAATACGAACGCGCGCTTTCCAGCGAGTTCCGGAAAGCGCGCGAGCACCGCCTGCTTTTGCGCCTCCGCGTCGCCCGTCGGCGCGGCGATGCCGTAGTTCACGACCACCTCGTTGCAGCGGTAGAGCCAAAACGATTCGCGCGCCGCGCGACACTCCTCCTCCGACGTAAAAAGCACCGCGCGCGCATCGCGCAACATCCGGTAATCGGCCCACGGCCAGTAGAGCCATTTTTTCAGATGCTTGAGCGGATAGGCCCTCTTGAACCACGGATCGAGCATCCCGTGCGGGAAGACAAAATACGGCGTGTCCGTCCCGCGCAGCGCGCGCCACACGCCGAATCCGCTGTATTGCCAGAGGCCGCTCACGACCACCGCATCATACTCGCGGCGATGCTCACGCAGCCACGGCACGAGCTTCGAAGAATAGCCGTAGCCCGAGCGCACAGGCCCCATCGCATGGACCTTCACAGGGCATTCCTTCACCCACGCGTCCTCGGGCGAATCCAGCGACACGATTTCGGTCTCATGCCCGAGTGCCGCGAGGACGAGCGCCACCTGCTTGATGCCCTCGATCGGGCCGCCGCCGGCGGGATTGACCGATCGAATCGAGCGAAGAAGGCGCATGGGGAATTTAGGACTTAGGATTTCTGACTTAAGATTT
>BJFP01000417.1 GCA_014189875.1 Verrucomicrobiota bacterium
CTCAGGGGCAGTGCGCATTACGAGGTGCGTGACGTGCCCTTGAAATTGAGCACTTAAGACAATTCGCAGACGCGCCTTGTCGTTGAATCACACGGGCGCGCCGTCCTGCGCTGGCGTCTCTTTTCTCCGCCAGAGAAACTTCATGGCGATGACGCCGATCCACGGCGCGAGACCGGCGATGACTAGGCCGAGATCATATTTCTTCGCGGGGTCGGCGATGCTGTGGGCATAGCTTCCGAATGCGCTCTGCAGCGGCGAGGACACCGCCCAGCCCCACGCGGCGAGCAGGCCCGTGATGCGGCCCACATGCACGGGCGACAGCTCCTGCGTGAACGTGTAGTAGCACGGATAGAGCGCGAGCGCGCCCGCGCCGACGAGCAGCAGCACGGTGAGCAGCGGCCAGCCTTTCCCGAGCCACGGTATCAAAATGCTGAGCGACGTGAGCACGCACGCGCACGCGTAGATCGTGCGCCGTGAGTCGTGAGGCGATCTGCCGCGACGGATGAGCCGCACGGCCACGAAGCCCGCAAGGATGCAGCCGACATCGGTCGCGATGTAGTAGAGCGAGACAAAGTTCAGTGCAGCAGCCTCGGCATAGCCGCGACCCGTCTGCAAAAACGTCGGCAGCCACGCGCGGAAAATCTGCCACACGATTTGCGCACCCACGAGCAGCATGGCCACGGCCCAAAAACTGGTGCTTCGGAAAATGCCCACAAGATCGGAGAGGCTCGCGGTTTTCCGCGGAGCCGCCGCCGTTTCGAGATCGCGTGGGCGGATGCACACAAGCCACAGCACGACCCACACGAGGCCCACTGCGCCGACGACGATGAACGGTGCGCGCCACGAACCGGGTTGCGGGGTCATCATGGCTTTCATGATTTGCGGAGTGATGATCGCGCCGATGGATGCGCCGCTCTGGAGGACGCTGTTGCCGAGCGTGCGATCCTTTTCACTCAGCAGCGCGAACGTCGTCTTGATCGCGCATGGCCAGTGGCCCGCCTCGAAAAAACCGAGCAGCGTGCGGCACACGAGCAGTTCGCCGAAGCCCTGGCTCCAGCCCGTGACCATGCCCATGACCGACCATCCCGCGAGCACCACGGGATAGAGCAGACGCACGCTGAATCGATCCGCGAGAAATCCGAACACGAGTGAGCCCGCTGCGAACGCCCAACCGAAAGCGAACTCCAGATTGCCGTAGTCGTGGTCGCCGAGATGCAGTTCGCCGACGATGCGCTCCTTCGCATTCGCGAGCGTCGCGCGGTCCATGTAGTTGATCGTCGTCGCGAGCAGCAGCAGGCCGGTGATCCACCATTTCCAAGCCGGGGAACGCGTGGGGGCTGTTGCGGCGTTCATCCCTCCCAGCTTTCTCCATTCCACCGGATCATTCGCTCGATGAGTGAGACGGTTCCTTTGGTGAATTCCCCAAACAGCGCCTCGCCTTTTTCCGCACTCGCGCTGCGCGGATCGCCGACGTGCCCGTGCTCGCTGCGATCCGTCATCGTCCAGCCGCGGCTTGCGGGTTCAAAGGCGTTGCCAAATTCCTGCGGCGGCACGCCGGTGTGATTTTTCACGAGATGCGGCGCGAGGCGGAGCACCATCGAAGTCTCCCACTCGCACGCGTGGCCCATCTGCTTCTGATGAAGATCCGGATGAGCCGTGTGTGGATCCGCATCGAGATTCCAGTACGTGCAGAAGAGCAGCAGCAGATCGTTCCGTTCCCGATGGCGCTGGCGCACCTCGAAGACGGCCTGTTTGCCGGGCACGTCATTGCCGCCGTGTCCGTTCAGGAGGAGCAGGCGGCGAAATCCATGCGCGATGAAATTTTCCAGCAGCCCGCAGAGCAGATCGAGATACACGCGCGGCTCGGCGGACAGCGTGCCGGGAAAATCCATGTGGTGATGCGAATTCCCAAGCCACTGGAGCGGCGCGAATAGTGCGCGTGCGCCGAGCGTGCCCTCGGCGCGGTTCGCGATTTCGCCCATCAGCATCGAGTCGGTGAAGACGGGGATGTGGCGTCCGTGCTGCTCCAGCGCGGCGATTGGAAAAATGACGGGTGTGTCGCGATCCAGTGCGGCGACATCGGGCCAGGTGAGTTCGGTGAGGTTCATGAGTTCAGTAAGTGGCGCGTCCGCCGGAGAGATCGAAGACTGCGCCGGTGGAAAATGAGCAGTCCTCCGAGCACAGCCACGCGACGAGCGCGGCGGCCTCTTCGGTTTTTCCGAAGCGGCCCATCGGGATTTTCGAGAGCATGTAGTCAATGTGCGTCTGCGCCATCTGCTTGAGGATGTCTGTCGCGATGACCGCTGGCGTGACGCAGTTCACGATGACATTGCTCGTGGCGAGTTCCTTGCCGAGCGACTTTGTGAGCGCGACGACGCCTGCTTTCGATGCGCTGTAGTGTGCGGCGTTCGGATTCCCCTCCTTGCCCGCGATGGAGGCGATATTCACGATGCGCCCGTAGCCGTTGCGCAGCAGGTGCGGCACGACGGCGCGGCAGCAGTGGAACGGGCCGTTGAGATTGATGTCGAGCACACGGCGCCACTCAGCGGGATCGGTTTCCCACACCTTCGCATTGCTGCCCGCGATGCCGGCGTTGTTCACGAGGATGTCGAGCTTGCCGAGCGCCTGCGCGGTGGCGGCTGCCGCAGCCTCGGCGGATTCCGCGCTCGTGACGTTGACGACCGTGGTGTGGACCTTGCCGAGTGGTTTCAATTTTTCCGCCGCGTCTGTGAGGGCCGCGGCGTCCACATCCCAGAGCGAGACGGACGCTCCAGATTGCAGCAGCCGCGTGGCGATTGCGAAGCCGATGCCGCGCGCGCCTCCCGTCACGATGGCGCTGCGGCTGGTGAGATCAATGTTGTTCATGGTTCGAGAAAGACTGGGAAGCGCGGGCTTCCAGCCCGCAGCGTCCGGCATCCCTGCCGGACACGCTGCGTGCATCTTGCACACGGGATTCCGCGTGCATGATGCACGCAGCGTGTCGCGCTGGAAGCACAAATCTGCGGGTTGGAAGCCTGCGCTCCCCATGCGCTACGCACATCCGCCGTTTTGCGCGTGCCGAGCGCGAGGAAGCCTGTCGCGGTGCGTGTGTCGAGCGAGAGGCCGCCCTTCTGTTTCTTCTCCGCGCTGTGGCACTCGTAGCAGTGCTCCACAAGAATCAGACGGATCTGTTTCTCAAAAAAACTTCACCTCCTGCGCAGTCGGTTGCGCAGCGACAAGGATGCCCGCGGATGAAGCGAGCGGGATCTGCAGGATTGCCGTGCGATAAGGCATGCGAGGGGGGGTAATCCCGTAGCACACACTGTCATGGGTTGAAAGGGCGTGGCAGCTACCACGTCACCCGATGGGAATGCCGGATCAGTGTCCAAATTTGATGAACAAAATGACGATGAAGGCCACGATCACGACGAG
>BJFP01000418.1 GCA_014189875.1 Verrucomicrobiota bacterium
GGCACATTCACCTCCTCCTGCCAGACGGAATAGCCGTGCTGCTGCTGGTAATGCGGATCGCGGAATGCCTCGCCGTGATCGCCGGTGATGACGACGAGCGTGTCGTCTGCGATGCCACGTTCACGCAGGGCATCGAAGAGACGGCCGAGGTGGCTGTCTGTCTCGCGGATGACGTTGAGGTAATTGGAAAGTTCGTCGGCGAGTTGCTTGGGCGGCTTGCCTTTGAAGAAATCAACACGCGGCACCTCGGGCCTCTGCGCGTAGGGATGATGTGTCTGATCCGTCCAGCAATAAGCGAGGAAAGGCTGGCCGGGCTTCTCGTCAATGAACTGGATCAGCCGGTCAAAGAGGTAGCGATCTTCGGCGCCCCACGAGGTGAGCGGCGGAGCCTTGAACGTGCGGAAGTCCTCCACGGTGTCGTAGCCCTCGCCCTTGAGTATCTCATTCGTGCCGCCCCACTCGAGGTCGCCATTGTGCAGATAAGCCGTGCGCGAGCCGCGCTGCTTCATCACGGACGCAAAGGTCGGCGGTAGGTAGCCCGGCTGATTTTCCGGGTAGAAAGCGCCCGGTGCGTAGGCCCACGGCACGCCCGGATACATGGAGAAATTCAGCGCCATGAACGAGCAAAACGTGTACGGCGCATGGGCGCTGATATTGTCAAAAACAAGCGCGTGGCGGGATTCCTTGAGCAGGTGAGGGGTGGTGTCGTAACGGCTGCCGTAGAGGCTCAGGTATTTCGTGCCGACGGATTCGAGGACGATGACGATGACATTCTTCGGGCGTCCGACGCCCGCCGCCGGCTGGAAGGCTGTCCGGGGGAGCGAGGTGCGTTCCGCGAATGAGCGGCATTCTTCCATGTCTTCCGGCGGATAATCCGACTCCAAGTTTGGGTGACTGCGGCCGAGTATTCCCACGACCGTCGAACGGACCAGCTCCACATGCGGGCACAGCGCAAGACGGCGCGATTTCAGGTCGCCCTCGCCGGAGGGTTTTGTCAGCGAGCCCGCGAGGATCCAGAGCCCCATGGACGGGAGGACTGCCTGCGAAAAAATCCGCAGCCGCGGGTTGCGCCGGGCGAGCAGGAAAAACCCCGCCGGCACCGCAATCATCGAGAGGACAATCTGCCACGTCAGGCGATCGGCGATTGAGGATTTCACCGCTGCTCCGCGGATTAGCCGCAGCAGATCGAAGCTCAGCGGACGCCCGAGGGCCTTGAACACCCCGCAGGCGACCACGCTGAAGAACGCGCACACGGTGGCTGTGATGAGCACGCTCCTGCGCACCAGCACCGCAGTCCGCGGCTTGCGCGCAAGAGCCAGCACGCAGAGTTCGCCGACGCCGCCGAGCGCGAATGCAAAGAGCACGTCGCGGTACGAGACACGGATGAGTTCCATCATCCATTTCCATGAATCCGCATCACCGCCCAAGGAAACCGCCGCGCCCGCGGGAATCGTGGCCAGGATCCATTTCCATGAATCCGCATCACCGAGCATCACCGCCTTTGAGCCGATGAGCACGAGCGCCAGCCAGAACCCTGCCCACAGCAAGACGCCGCGCCGCTCCCCGGAAGAATGGGGAGCGCCCGATTTCACCGGTTTGTCACTGGAGGGTCGCACGTACGTAACAACTGTTTGCACGAAGACAATGCGTTGTCCACGCCCTACCTTTTCAAAGGGCGTTTTTCAAAATGCTGCGCGAAGCGGGCGGGCCGCGTCCCTTGGAATGCAGAGCCCGGGATGTGGGATGCGCTCCTATTTCCCGGCGCGGACAGGTGCCGCATTTGTGCGGATGACGGAGCTGGGGCGGAACTGCGGGGCCGTGCATTGGGCGACGCCGTGATCGGCGTGGTCATCCACGGATGCCGTCTTCGGAAGGAACGGCTCGCCGCCCAGCTCGACAAAAACTTTCTCCACCTGCGCAGGAAAGAAATTACCGACGTAGCGGGCGATGCGCTCCTGCATTTTTAGCGTTTCGCGGATTCCTTCGACGGATTGCTTCACCTCGGACGGATCCTTGCTTGTTAATTTTTTAACTTCACCGGTGAGCGCAGTGAAATAGGCGTGCTGATCGTCCAGGAGTTCCGCGCCGCCGACGGGGCCGTGGCCGGGGTACACGGTTTTTGCACCGAGTTTTTTCACGGCTTCGAGCGTCTTGATCCAGTCGCCGATGTTGCCGTCGCCGGTGTAGTTGTCGGGGCCGTTCACGCCCGCGTCGCCGGTGAAGAGGCTCTTCTCATTCGGCAGCCACGCCCACCCGTCCAAGCTCGACGAATATCTCACCAGCGTGCGCGAAATCGAACAGCGCATGGTCAACGACGAAAGCTGGGCGAAGAAGCCGAAACCAAAAGTCAGCGTAAAGCCGCCCACAGACACCGCGAGCGCCGCCGACCATATCGGCCGCACGACCTCCGGCGCGAGCACGGGAATCGTCAGCGAAATGTAGAGGGCGCGTCCACCGACGAAAAAGGCGCTGGCAAAGTACGCGTTTGCAACCTCGCACGCGTAAGCGAAGCGAGGCGGCATGAAGCACGTGGTGAAACCCTCCGTAGCCGCCGACGCCAGGAGGCGGGCTGATCGAAAATGACGAAAATCCAATCGTCTTGCGCAAGCGTCATCGAGTTGGTCTGTTGCCGCAATCATGCGTCATTTTCTCCCGCTGCTGCTCAGCACTGTCATCGCTATTTCCGCTGACGAGGTGGACACGCCGACGGCTCCGAAGAAAAACGACGACCGCAATCCGAAAGCCAATGCGGCAAAGGACACGGCGGAAAATGCGATGAAGAATTTCGCCGTCGCGCCGGGGCTGCGCGTGGACGTGTGGGCCGCGGAGCCGCTGCTGGAAAATCCCATCGCGTTTTCATTCGACGCACAGGGTCGCGCATTCGTCGCCGTGACGCAGCGCCGCCGGACTTCCGTGCCGGATGTCCGCAAATATGAGTCTTGGCAGATCGAGAATCTTTCGTTGCGCACGGTGGATGAGCGCATCGCTTTTCTGAAAGCGAAGATGCCCGAATCGCCTGCGAAGAATCTGAAGAAGCCCGCGGAGGACATCAACAAAGACGGGCAGGTCGATTGGCGCGACTGGGCGGTGGAGTCGGAGGAGATCCGCATCGTCGAGGACAGCACCGGCTCGGGTCGCGCGGACAAGTCGCGCGTGCTCGCGGGCGGCTTCAACAATCTCGAAACCGGACTCGGCGCAGGCGTGCTCGCGATGCCGGATGGCGGCGCGGTTTACACCTGCGTGCCCGACCTCTGGCGCATCGCGCCCGACGGCACGAAGACGAAGCTCGCGACGGGTTTTGGCGTCCACGTCGCATTCGGCGGGCACGACATGCAGGCGTGAAGATGGGGCCGGACGGGCGAATCTATTTCACCATCGCCGACTGCGGAGCGGACGCAAAGCGAGTTGAGA
>BJFP01000419.1 GCA_014189875.1 Verrucomicrobiota bacterium
AACGGCCAGCTCTACACGGCCCGCGAGGTGCTGGCAGTGCTCCGCGGGGCCGCAGACATCCACGACCCGTCAATAGCCGCCAAGATCGGCGCGTATCTGGACGAATCCCGCGCAGCGTCGCTCTAGCGGACAACTCAACACGACAAGCCCGCGCTCCACGTCACAGGGCAGCGCGGGCTTTTTCGTGCCGTCATCGGTCTTGCCCAGCCCGCGCGCAGTAGCTCGGCGAATCCGGCGATGATTTCCGCGTGCGTGAGGCGGCGGGGGAGGTCGGGGAACATGTCGAGCGTGCTCATTGTGCGGCACTCCATTGGTCGCAGAGGGTGGCAAGGTCGCGTTCGGCGATCTCGGTCGCCCTATCGCGCCACTGGCCGCGCAGGGTTTCGAGGTGAGCCTGAATCGCCGTCTTGAGGCATCGCAGTGACGCTGGCAGGAGCGTGCGGGAGGCGGCGATGAAGGTGGCGTTGTTGGCCTTGTCCTCTTTAGTCGCGTAGCAGCCGTAAGTGGTGGAAACGCAGTGCTCGTTCTTCGGCGACATTATTTGCGGACTGTCTGCCGGTTGTGCCGTCCACGGCCCTTTCGTGGCCTTCTCCGCCAGCGCAAGCGCGGCGTCAATCTGTTGCAGCACGATGGCTGCGCGGTCGGTGATGGGCGTGCTCATTGTGCGGGTGTAGCAAAGACTGCGGCCATGCGCGGCACCAAGCTGCCGATTTCCTTCCAGTTCTCGTCGTGAACCGCGTTCGCCAAAAGCAGAAGCAATGCCTTCAATTCGCGACTGTCGGCGCGGAGTGCGTCCCGCTCGGCGCGGGCTGCGTTGCGCTGGATTTCCAGCGCGCGGGCGTATTCCGGCCAGTCGCTCGGCGGGTGCGGGTCGCTGGCGAGCTTGGCGTCTGTTTCGGGTGTGGGTTCGTTGGTCATTGTGGTGTGGGTGCGGTTGCTCTGTCTGTGAATGTCGTAAATTCTTTCAGGAAGGTAAGCAGCACGTCGCCAACCGGCCCGTTGCGATGCTTCACAATGTCGAGCAACGCCTCGCCGGAAACCTTGGCCTTCGCTTCCTCGTCTTGCGTGTGCATTTCCTCGCGCCAAAGCAGGCCGACAACATCGGCGGCTTGCTCAATTCCGCCTGACTCGCGCAGGTCTGATATGCGCGGCCTGCCGCCTTCGCGCTTTTCGCTTTCGCGGTTGAGTTGTGCCGCGACGATCACCGGGATTTCCAATTCCTTCGCCATCGCCTTCATGCCTTCCGACACTTCCGCCACTTCGCGCTCGCGGCTGAATGTGCCCTGCTTTGATGGCGAGCGGACAAGCTGGAGGTAGTCCACGAACACAGCCACGATGCCCTTTTCCTTGCGCCAGCGCCTCGCCCTTGCCCGTATTTGAGCGATTGGCGGCTCGGATGAGTCGTCAATCCAAAGCGGCGCGGGTGCCATTTTCGACGCGGCGGCGGAAATTGCTGGAAAATCTCTGTCGCTTAGAAAGCCGTTGCGAAGGTTTGCCGAGTTCACGCGGGCGCGGCCAAGTAGCCCGCGCTGCACAAGCTGTTGACGACACATCTCCGCACTGAACACGCCCACCGGCAGTCCGCAGTCAACGGCGATATGCTCCGCGATGTTCATCGTAAGCGCGGTTTTTCCGCAAGACGGGCGTGCGGCTATAACGTAGAAGTTTGTGTTTTTCAGACCGTCGAGCAACAGGTCGAGTGCGCGGATGCCGGTTGTCAAGCCGTCAATCGCGCCGTTTCGCTCATACAGCCGATTAATGTTTCCTACCGTCTGCATCACGACTTCCTTCATGGCCGGGATCGCCTCAGATTGGTTGTGGCGAACCTTTAGCGCGGCCTGCTCAAACGCTTCCAGCAGCGCGGGAATGTCGTTCAATTCCTCGTATCCCCGCCCTGCAAACTCTTGGCAAGTCTGGATGAGTCGTCGCGCGATCCACTTTGAAAGAACAATGTCCCGATAATAATTCAGGTTGGCGGCGGTAGGGAGAAACACGAAAAGCTCATTCAGCGCCGCAGGCCCGCCGATCTGGTCGAGCTTGTTGTGGTCGCGTAGATGCTGCGCGATGGTGATAAAGTCGAGCGCCTTGCCCGTTGAACGCAACCGTTGCATGGCAATGTAAAGCTCGCCGTGTGCCGGGATGTAAAACGCATCCTGCTCCATGCCTTGCTCCGCCAGCATGTCGAGGCACGCGGGATGCAACAGGCACGATGACAGCACGCCCTTTTCAGCGTCAGGCGCTTGCGGAGATTCGCGATGGAAGTCTGTGAAGCTCAT
The DNA here is from genome assembly GCA_014189875.1 of Verrucomicrobiota bacterium. Taxonomy (GTDB): domain Bacteria; phylum Verrucomicrobiota; class Verrucomicrobiia; order Chthoniobacterales; family Chthoniobacteraceae; genus SXWH01. The sequence continues at coordinate 2,277 of BJFP01000419.1, forward strand.
GCCGCCCTCCTTTCACGGGTCCACCTTGCGAACCTGTCTTTGAGCGGCGGCGGCGCGGAGTCCATCGCGTCGCGGAACTTGCGGGCCGTGCCGAGCGTGTCGTCCTCGGGGCGGATTTCGTCAATGAATTGGTTCCAGATGGTCATGTCTTGTGCGGGTCTGGCGGGTTTGGCCGGTGCGGTTGCCGGTTCATCCTCCCACCGTTTTTGGTTTAGCCATGTGGCAGGCATCGGGATGAATTGGCCGTTGTCCTTTTTCCACTGGTCGGTTGTCTTTGCGGCTTCCACGGCTTTCAGGATTTGCGCGAGGATTGCGGTGCATCCCATCTTTTTCCATGATTCCTCGGCCTTGCCCTTTCCTTCACGGCGAGGGTATGCCGTCCAGAATGTCAGGAACGATTCGCAAGATTCGGATTTCTTCTCTGTCGGAATGCTTGTAGCATTGCTCTTAGCATCGCCAAGCAATGCTACGCTCTTGTCTTGTCCTTTCTTGTCTTGTACTTTCTTCTCCTGTCCTTTCCAGCGTGCCGCCGCTGCTTTCTTCGCGCGCTCGGCAAACTTCTCATGGTATCCGTTGTGCTCATGCCAGTCGTGAATCTTCATGCCGTCCATGAACCCGCTGTCTTGCAATGCTTGTAGCATTGCTTGTGCATCGGTTGAGCATCCGACAAGCATCGCCAATTCCTCGGCTGAGTATTTGGTGAAGTCGCCATCCGGCTGATTCTCGGCTGCGTAGCTCCAAAGGCGAGGCGGAAGCCAAAGCGCAACGTCCCCGAGCCGTGCGCGGAGTCGCATCGTCTTGCGGTGCGTCCAAAAAGAGGTCTGCACTCGGATAAAAAGAGCCATATCAAAGAACGAACTCCTTTCCTGTTATCTCGATGTTGCCTTCAATATCCGTATCGATCTTGATGTCAATTTCGATGCCAAGCTTTTTCTTCAAAGCCTCGGCTATGATTTCCTGCGCCTCTTTTACCGATAATTCAATCGTCATTTTACTACCTCCTCAATTCTCCACGCCACCGTGAACCCGCGACGAACTGCGTCGGCAACGTGGAGAATTGAAAATGTGGGTTTGGTCTGCATCTGTTCGTCTTTCTTGCCGGGGTTCAATCGGCACATCTT
>BJFP01000420.1 GCA_014189875.1 Verrucomicrobiota bacterium
GTCCCGAATTCCCTCGGGCGCGTGATTCACCGCCGCGCCATGCGGCACACACCAAACCAATGGTGGTCGCATGGCGGGGGCGTTGTCCTCCGTCGTTGCGGCTGCCTGCAACCCAACAGGAGGAAACACCCCATGACAGCACAAGCAGGAGATCTGCTCGTTGAACAAATCGCTCCACGCCTTCGCGCCCTCGTGCCGAAGTCCGTCAAACCGGTCGGAGCCGAGGACACGGAAGAACTCGTGCAGGACGCCATCGTCATCGCGGCCCAGATGCTTCACCGCGTCGAGCTGAGTGGGAAAAAGTTCACGCCCGGCAACATCGCCTACTACGCTGTGCTTCACATGCGCAGTGGCAGGCGCAGCCAGGGATCAAGCCGCGTGGATACAATGGGCATCGGCACGCAGCTCGACGGCAGCAGCAGTGTTCTCTCGTTCGAGGAAGAAGTCGGCTACGACCCGGAACTCGATGAGCCAATCACGCTCGGGCAATTGCTGGCCTCGGAACACGAAGACCCGTCAATGGAGGCCGCGAGGAACCTCGACTGGGAATTGTTCCTGGCCACGCACGACTACCGCTACGGCGTGATCATCAAGGGTATGGCCGAAGGCCGCAGCCTGAAGGACACGGCGACAGCGCAAGGCGAATGGTATCCGGGGATGTGGGCGCTGAAGAACCGGATGGCGGAGGACGTGCGCGAATACCTGGGTGAAGAGGCCATTGCCGAATCGGTGCGCACGCCGCAGTGGAAAGCCAGCATCAACCGGGATCGTGAGAAAACGGCGTGCAGGGCGGACCGGCGGAGGACGCAGCAACCCACGGAAGTCAACGGCTCTCGGGCGTAGAACCCCGCATCAACATCACACCAACCGGAGCGAACAGCCCGCACGTCCTCACCGATGTGCGGGCTGCTTCGTCTCCCCACCACGAAAGGAAAACAACACCACATGAACCCCATCACACTCCCGATGGCCGAATTGAAGCCCGCGCTCACCGGCCTCGGCAAACTCATCCAGAAATCCCACGGCCTGCCCGTGCTCAAAACCATCAAGGTCGAACGCACCGCGGAAGGCTGGGTCTCGCTCACTGCGACCGACCTCGACGCCTTCGCCACCGTGCGGCTCGAACAGCCCGCGGAAGGCGAACCGTTTGCCATGCTCGTCCCGCACGAGGATCTGGCGCGCACCGTCAAGACCTGCGGGAAGGACGAGAATATTCTCGTCGCGCCGGGCAACAACCAGACCGGCTTCATCCAATATGGACTCGGCAGCCAGATCGCCGAGATCCAGTTCGAAGCCCTGCCCGTCGCGGAATTCCCGGAGACCCCGCGCATCAGCGGCGATCCGATTCCGCTGCCGGCACTCCTGCGCAGTTCCATCCGTGAGGCGATGGAATGTTCCAGCACCGACTGCACGCGCCTCATCCTCAACGGGGCCTGCCTCGATGTCACCAATCCCAAGGCGCACTACGTCGTGGGCACCGATGGACGGCACCTGTTCAGCAGCAATTCGTTCAGCCTGCCGCTCAAGGATTCGCTCATCATCCCGAACCACAAATTCCTCGGATGGCCGCAATTCGCGACCGACGGCGAGTGGCAGTTGCGGATCGGGCTGCCGGAAAAGGACAAACGCACCCCGTTTCAGATCACCAGCCGGCGCTGGCGCTTCACCAGTCATCCGCACGAAGGGAATTTTCCCAACTGGCGGCAGGTGATTCCCGCGCCCAACAGTGCTGCGACCACCGTGGACCTGGATGCGGAGAAGATCGGCGGCGTGCTGCAGACCATCCAGCGCATGCCCTGCCATGATGCAAACAACGGCACCATCGGCGTCGCGAACACGAACGGGAAATTCCATCTGCTCGGAAAATCCACCGGCACCGCCGACTGGACGCGCGTGCCGATCGACGATGCGAAATGCAGCGGCAAGGACACGAGCGTGTTCCTGAACCGCGAGCTGCTCACCAAGGCGCTCGGCTTTGGCCTAACACGCATCGAGCTGATCGATGCGCGTTCGCCACTGCGCCTCAGCAATGGCGGACGGCAGATGATCATCATGCCCGTCCGCGCGGATGCCACTCCGGCTCCCACGACTCCGCCGCCGCCAGCCATTCCGGCGGCGGCAGCAGCGGCGGCAGCGGAACAACCACAGAACCCTCCGCCAACAACGGCGGAACAACCCAAGGAGGAAACACCCATGCCCAAAGAACCCAACGGCACTAACGGCGCCACCAACACCAACGGAGCATCGCGCTCCACCGAGACCAAAACCGAGGAACCCAAGGCGGCCCTCGATACTGCCATCGCGCAGGTCGAAATCGTCCGCGGAGATTTCCGCAACGCCATCGCCGGGCTGAACAAGCTCGGCGAACTGCTCAAGCAGGTGCAGCGCGAAAACAAGACCAGCGACAAAGAGATTCAGTCCGTGCGGCAGACACTCCGCTCGCTCCAGGGCGTCCGGATCTGATCCGAAATCAGATCGCGAAGTCCGCACACGATTGCCGGGCTGGATGGGTGAAAGCCCGTCCAGCCCGGCATCGTCCAATTTCAAAACATCAACCCCGCGCGGGCAGTCGTCCGCGCACAAACAGAAAGGACAAAAACACCATGGTCGCAATTCTTGACCAAGCACCACCACCCGCCGCCACGAAGCGCCCGCGTCCGAACCTGCTGCTGCATTGCGGCGGCCGGGCCGTGAAGCGCAACGAAGTCCAGCTCGTCCCGACGCCCACTGCGACGGACACTTGGACTCCAATCCCACATCTCGATCTCGTCACGCAGGTCGAGCACACCATCCGGGCCAACGGCCTCGCCATTGGCACGCAGGCCCACAGCCTCAGTCATGAGGGCATGCGCTACTTCGGCCTCATGGAGATCCAGCGCAAGGAATCCGACTTGGATTACTGCTGGGTTCTCGGTCTGCGCAATTCGCACGACAAGACGTTCCCGGCGGGAATCATCGCCGGATCCTCCGTGTTTATTTGCGATAATTTGGCGTTCTCCGGGGAGGTGAAACTCGCCCGCAAACACACCACGCACATCACACGCGATCTGCCGCGGCTCGTGCAAGGCGCGGTCGGCAGGCTCATGGATCGCTGGCATCACCAGGACACGCGCCTGATGACCTACAAGGTCACGGAGATCGAGGATCGCACCGCGCACGATCTCGTGATCCGCGCCTGCGATGTCGGCGTGTGCCCGAACAAACTGATCCCCCGCGTGCTCCACGAATGGCGCAAGCCGCGTCACGAGGCATTCGCACCGCGCAACGTCTGGAGCCTGTTCAATGCGTTCACGGAGGCGCTGAAGGGAAACCTGAACGAGCTGCCGCACCGCACCGAGGCGCTGCACGGCCTGCTGGATACCCACGTCGGCCTCGATGTCCCGTCGTTGA